>CAMVHW010000017.1 GCA_947167395.1 uncultured Bacteroidales bacterium | reverse complement strand
CTATCTATGGGACGGGCAGATAGATGCAGTCGGCAATTTCATAACCACCAAAGGCAATTATGACTTGGGCAACGGCTTTGTTGACCCTAACGGCAATACTTGGGGGGCTACTGTGGATAAGAACACTTATATGCAGATGTATAACGATTGGACATCACGCAACAACAACGCCACGCAAATAGATTGGGACGCCATATATGCCACCAACTATATGAACAATATCAATAACCCCGACGGTTCGGCACGTTATATACAAGAGCGTCGCCATAATAACATAGGCGAGGTAATAGGTACTGCCAATTATCAGAACACCAAGTTTGACCACTTGAAGATGATAGCGGGTGTTGAACTAAAAGAGTCGGTGGGGCACCACTATAAGACTATTGACGATATGTTGGGCGGCAACCAATGGATTGATATAGACCCCTTCTCCGAGCGCGATATGGCTGAATTGGCGGAGAACATAGGTATGATTCAGTCAAAGATGAACTTGGTTAAACTCAACAATGTCGTTCTTAATCGTTATGGCTATATAGACAACGCCAAGAGCGTTAAGCAGGGTGAGCGTTTCGGCTATGACTATACTATCAATATGTTCAGCACCAAGGCGTGGTTCCAGAACGAATGGAACTGGCGTTCTTTTGACCTCTATTATGCGCTTCAACTGACCTATTCGCAGATGATTCGTTCCACGTCGATGCTCAACGGTCGTGCCGTCTATCTGAGTCTGCTGCAAGCAGGAATGGAGGATTTCTATATAGGTCAAAGAGGTATGCGCGTTATTCAAAACGGTCAGGTGGTTGAGACTTTCGACCACTATAAAGGCTTTCGCCACCATTTCGTTGACCCGTCCTTCAAGTTGGGTATGAACTATAAAATTAACGGTCGCAATCATATCAAACTCAACGCCATTGCTTTGACGCAGGCTCCTTTGGCACGCAATGCATATATATCCTCGCGCGTACACGACCGCGTGGTGGAAAGCATATACATACACGACCAAGCCAAGAATATGAAAGAGTATTTCGGTTCGTCGGAGAAGATAGCCGGCGGCGACCTTACCTACGAGTTCAACTATCCTATCGTTCGTGGTCGCGTAACCGGATTCTACACACGTTTCTGGGACGGAATGGAACTCAACGGTTACTATGACGATGAGGCTCGCACTTTTGTTAATCAAGTGCTGTCGGGTATAGACCGTCGTCACTGTGGTATAGAAGCAGCCTTGGCAGTCAAGTTAGGCACCTACTTCACTCTTAGTGCCGCCACCTCCATCGGCGACTATCGCTATACTGACAATGCCTCTGTCGTTACCTCGGCAGAGAACGGTATGGCACTGAGCGAATCGCAAGCAGGCAACCTCTATGAGATGATGGACACCGTATTCCTCAAAGGTGCATACGTAAGCAGCGGACCGCAAATCAACGCTTCGCTCAAACTCTCTTTCTTCCACCCCAAGATGTGGTTTGCGGACGTAACACTCAGTTACTTCGACAAGAACTACCTCTCCATTGCTCCCTCACGCCGTATGCAAAGTCTTTATACAGGCTATAACTACGATCTCGAAGGTAACCAAAGAAGCATTGATGGTACCTACACACTCAGCGGCGAAACGGACAAATACGGCAAACCTATATTGGCATACCCGTATAGCATACTCGACCAACAAGAGTTGCTCACAAGCGAGAACATCTGGCATAGGTTTATGCTTGATGTGAGCATAGGCAAACTCATCTACCTGCCTAATCGTCAATCGCTTTCCATTAACCTTTCTTGCACCAACCTGACCAACAACGTCGATTTCAAGACAGGCGGTTATCAGCAGGCTCGCCTGCCGCGTAGCACCAAGCAAGGTGAGAAAGACTACCAGAACTCGGTTATCAACACCAACGTATGGAAATATCCTGCCAAGTACTACTATGCTTGGGGAACCAATTTCTATCTCACGCTTACATATAAATTCTAATTAAGGAGGACAGAAAGATGAAAAAACATATTTTGACAATCCTACTTACAAGTCTGACTACTGCTTTCTTCATTGCTTGTCAGCCTACCGAACCCACTCCTCGTTACATAACCACCGAACAGGCAGACGAGATAGCCGGTGATGGTCTGATAGAGATTAACGACTTGAAGAAAGCACCATATACGTCGGAGAAAGGTAACTACTGCGACCCTGCTCTCTATCGCCTTCGTGCTAATGGTCAAGGTCATACCTTGGATCCATACTTAGACACTATATGGGTGTTCGCCATTGACACCATACCTACCGACAAACCGCTGTACATACGCGGACGCATAACCACCGACGACTACCACGGCAACTTCTATAAGTCCTTGTGTATTCAGCAGGTGGTCAACGGCAAACAACAGGCTATGCGCATTTCCGTTGATGCCAGTTCGATAGGCGGTATGTACCAAATAGGTCAAGAGATACAGATTCGCGTGGACGGTCTGTGTATAGGTCGCTATGCCAACCAACCGCAACTATGCGTACCCTCTTACAATAACAACACCTACGCACAAAATGCAGAAGAGAAAATAGGTTGGGCACCGGGGCGTATTCCGTTTGCCGACTTCAAGGCTCGCACACAACTTATAGGCACACCGCAAACACCCTATTGCGACACGCTGCTTATAACCGACTTTATCAATCGTCTTAACCAAGTGGATAACAGACTGACTGACGGTATATTGGTTTGCATTAAAGATGTGCATTATACAGGTCAGTATGTGTTCAACAGCACACCGACCAACTGCACCACCAATAACCCCGACGACTATACTAACGGCTCTTCAGCCAACGTGTTTGCTCCTTCAACCAGCAATATGAACTATCCACAGTCGCGTATAATAGAAGACCAAAACGGCAATAAGACCTTGGTTTCCACGTCTGAGTATGCCAAGTTTGCCAAGTTCTATATCCCGGGAGCCAACAAAGAAGGTATAAGCGGATGTAAGATGTACGAGGGTACGGTTACGGGTATCTTGGGCTACTATCGCGACAATAACTATAGCATACGTGACTATAAGTACCCCAACTGGGAGAACTGGAGCATAACCATTCGCTCAATGGACGACTTGCAACTCCGTCATAAGGTGTATGGCGGTCTGTGGGCTCGCACCGAATACGGACAATAAACAGGACTTTAATGGAAGGCGTAAGTTGGATAGACGCTGTTATTGCCCTGCCTTTGTTGATAGGACTGGTAAGGGGTATAATGCGAGGGTTGGTAAGCGAAGTAACCGCTATAGCAGCCGTCATCTTGGGTTATTTGGGTTCTCGCTTGTGGGGCAGGGCTTTTGCCACGTGGATAGTGGCTACCACCTCCTGGCCTGAACCGGTAGGCAACCTTGTTGCCTACTCACTGCTCTTTTTAGGCATAACCCTCTCCCTCAACCTCTTGGGACGACTGCTGGCTCGACTGCTGAAAGCCATCAACCTCGGTTGGCTCAATCGACTCCTTGGCGCAGTGTTCGGCTTCGGCAAATGGGCTATCATAATGCTTATCATCATCTTCCTCATCGGGCAAATAGACCAGCAATGGCATATTATGCCTGCTGCGGTTCGCTCTGCCTCCGTATTGTACGACCCGATGCTAAAAATAGCCAACCAAATCCTAATTCCTTAATCTTGCAAGTGTATGTCAATGTTTGAATTCCTACGCCACCCTAAAAGCCAATGGAAATTATATAACCTGCAACCGCAAGGGCGTTTGAGAAACATCAACAATATATTCTCATTGCTCACTCTGCTGCTCGGTATAGCCAATATCATCGTTCTCATCGTTCGCGGGATGAGTTGGACGGAGGTTATCTTTCGCGGTATGCAATACGTGCTTTTTATTCTGCTGTTGCAAGCCCCGTCAGTGCTCCGTCTGCGCTATCGTATAGAGGTGCCTGCCGTGCTGTCGGTGATAGTGATAGTCTTTGCCTTCACCGCACTTGTCTTGGGCGACGGACTGGATTTCTACGGACGCTTTACGTGGTGGGACAAACTGCTGCACGCCATGTCCGGACTGCTATTGTCTATGGTGGCTCTGTGGCTCATACACGTCATAATGGCTGAAAACGAAAAGTATATCTATTTCAATAAGTACTTCCTCTTCCTTTTCCTCATTATGTTCTCACTCGGTATGGGTGCCTTTTGGGAGATATTGGAGTATAGTTATGATAGCATAGCCGGCACTAATGCTCAACAGTTTATGGCTTCCACTACCAGTTCTATCATTCTGCCCGAAGACATACCCCTTAAAGGTCATGAAGCACTTCGCGACACAATGATGGATCTTATTTTAGACCTCGTAGGTGCCACTTTGGTGGCTGTATATGGTATGATTAACCATACCAAGATTCTCAACCGCTACTACCAATTAGTGGAACAGAGAAAACAACAACAGGAAACGACAAAATAACACAACGATATGAAAGATAATTTTGGTTTTGTTCGCGTGGCTGCGGCAGTGCCAATGATGCGCGTGGCTGACTGCAAGTATAATGTTCAGCAGATTAAGGAACAGATAACAGAGGCTTTGGAAGAAGGGGTGGAAGTAATCTGCTTCCCCGAGTTAAGCCTCACCGGCTATACGAGTGCTGACCTTTTCTTTACTCAACGCTTGCAACAGAATGCTTTAGCAGGGTTGGAAGATATATGCAATTTTACTCGCGAGAAACCAATTATAGTATTGGTAGGTGCGCCCTTGAAAGTGGATAATAACCTCTATAACTGTGCTTTCGTGATGACTGACGGTGATGTGGTGGGCGTTGTCCCCAAGGTCAATCTGCCTAATACGGGTGAGTTCTACGAAAAACGTTGGTTCACCTCCGGCAGACACGCTATGCAACACTCCGCCGAAGGACTCATTCCGCGTATTCCCACTATCGAACTATGGGCGGGCGATGTACCATTCGGCCCCGACCTGCTGTTCAATACCAACCACTACTGCTTTGGTATAGAGATATGCGAAGACCTATGGTCACCGCTGCCCCCTTCCACCCAATTAGCCATTCAGGGAGCAGAGATTATCTTCAACCTCTCGTCCAGCAACTGCGTTACAGGTAAGCACGCTTTCCGTCGTCAGATGATTACGCAACAGTCCGCTCGCGTGCATTGCGGATATGTATATACCTCGTCAGGCGTTGGTGAATCATCGTCGGACATAGTGTTCAGCGGTTCCACCTACATAGCCGAAAACGGCGAATTGTTGGCACAAGGCGAACGCTTCCAACATACGTCGTCAATGGTGATACAAGAGATAGACGTAGAGCGTATGCGCACTGACAGACAACGCAACACCAACTTCACCAAAGACCAACACGGTCGCTACCGTAAGGTCAATGTGGCTCCTATTGAGCGTGAGGAAGGATTTGCCGAACCCTTGCACCGTCATTTCTCACAAGCACCTTTCCTGCCCCAAGAAGCCGACAGTCTCGCTTTCAGCGAAGACGCTTTTGCTATTCAGACCAATGGCTTGGCTCATCGCTGGGAACATACCAAGGCGCGGACACTGATTATAGGTGTCAGCGGCGGATTGGACTCCACCCTCGCCTTGTTGGTTGCCGTTATGACGGCTGATATGTTAGGCTATGACCGCAAACAAGTAATTGGCATCACTATGCCTGGCTTTGGCACGGGCGACCGCACACATAACAACGCTGTCAAACTGATGGAACTGTTAGGTATAACCCACTGTGAGATACCTATCAAGGACAGCGTTACCAACCATTTGCAAGAGATAGGACACGACCTCACGCTGCACGACACCACCTATGAGAATGCGCAAGCACGTATGAGAACACTCATACTGATGGACATCGCCAACAAGAACAACGGTCTTGTTGTCGGCACAGGCGATATGAGTGAATTGGCATTGGGTTGGATGACTTATAGCGGCGACCACATGTCTATGTACAGCGTCAATTCGGGACTGCCGAAAACAATGATTCAGCACCAAGTCAGATATGCCGCCAATAACCTCTTTAACGAAGAAGTGTCGGCTATCCTGTCCGATGTGTTGCAAACGCCTATCTCGCCCGAACTCATACCTTCGTCCGATGCGGACAGCATAGACCAACGTACGGAAGATGTGGTGGGTCCATACGCACTACACGACTTCTTTATGTACTATTTCCTTCGCTACGGCTTCACGGCAGAGAAAGTGGCATATATGGCTACATTGGCTTTTGAAGACATTTATTCCGAGCAAACGATTCAGCATTGGCTCAATATCTTCCGCCGCCGTTTCTACAACTCCCAGTTCAAACGCTCGTGTATGCCCGACGGTCCTAAGGTGATAGGTATCAGCCTCTCACCGCGTGGCGACTGGCGGATGCCCAGCGACATCAAAGTGATGGAATAAATATGCGTCGTAGGCTTCTCATACTCGCTTGCCTCTTCACTCTCTTTTTACAAGCAGAGATACTGACCCCTATACGCTGGTCAAGTAAGTTGGTGAACGACAGCCTTGTTGAGTTCACGGCTCAAATGGATTCGGGGTGGCACTTGACCATCATCAATATAGGTGACTCGCTCATAGGAGAAGATTTCTATGACACTTACATTTTTGTCGGTCATCAAGACGACACTATTCGCTATGTCGCTTGCGATGACCACCAATGCCTCTCACCGGAGATATATGCTCACCATAACGAAGATAATGTCTATCAGGGTTTAGAGCAGACGGCAGGAAGTGATAACAGCCTGTGGTATATCTTCCTTATGGGCTTATTAGGCGGTTTGTTGGCAATCTTCACACCTTGCGTTTGGCCTATCATTCCTATGACAGTCTCTTTCTTCTTGAAAAGAGGCGGTGGCAAAACCAACGCCATACTCTACGGCGTGTCCATTATTGTTATTTATGTAGGGTTAGGTCTGCTCATAACTGTTCTTTTCGGGGCTTCTGCCCTTAATGAGATGGCGACCAATGCTGTGCTCAATCTCTTTTTCTTTGCTCTGTTGGTTGCTTTTGCCTTGTCTTTCTTTGGTTTGTTTGACTTATCTCTGCCAGCCTCTTGGGCTACTCGCTTAGACCAACGGTCGCGTCAAGCAGGCGGCTTTTTGAGCGTACTGCTAATGGCATTCACGCTCGTTATCGTGTCCTTCTCCTGTACGGGACCTATTATAGGAACTCTGCTTGTGGAGGCTGCGTCTATGTCGTTATTGGCACCGGCAATAGGTATGACAGGCTTTGCCTTGGCTTTGGCATTACCTTTCTCCTTGTTGGCTCTGTTTCCCGAATGGCTGCAACGACTGCCTAAATCAGGCGAATGGATGAACTCGCTCAAAGTGGGGTTAGGCTGCTTGGAACTGGCTCTGTCGCTCAAATTCCTCTCTGTGGCTGATACTGCCTATGGTTGGAATATATTGCCTCGGTGGCTGTTCTTCGCGTTATGGATTGTTTGCTTTGGAGGTCTTGGTGTATATTGGATACGGCGTAGCAAAGTGGAGAAGGTGCTGGCGATTATGGTATGGCTGTTCACTCTCTATCTCATACCCGGACTATGGGGAGCACCCGTTAAGGCTGTTTCTGCCTTTGCACCACCTATGCCGATAGGGCATCAAGACGTATTTAACGACTATGAACAAGGTATTGCCTACGCGCGGCAAGAGAAGAAACCGATACTGCTCGACTTCAGCGGCTACGGGTGCGTCAACTGTCGTAAGATGGAAGCCTACGTTCTCTCCGACGAACAGGTTAATACCGCATTGGAAGACTATGTGCTTATCACTCTGTATGTCGATTCGCGTATGGACGATAACCATAACGGCATACCCGATGGCGAGGAGTACTCGCGTATGGAAAGAGAGCAGTTCGGCTCGAATGCACAACCCCTCTATGTCAAACTGGATAATAACGGACATACCATAGGACAACCAATAGCATATACCACCAACCCGGACTTGTTCCTGCAATGGCTGAATGGAGCAGACAAAAAGGATTAGAATCACGGCGAATGACGATTTTTAACAAACATGTAAATCGCAGATAATCAGCGTTGTATAGGAGAGGGGTGTTTTTTGTTGGATTTTATTTGCAAGTGTCATGGAAAAGTAGTGTCTTTGCACTCTATTAGCGTTAGGAATACTATACGCTTAAACCAACTTTGTCTATTCGGGAAATGGGTTCGACTGATGGGACAAAGCCAATGAATAACTAATGAACCCGTCTAAATACTCAAAACAATGAAAAAATTTTATTTCATCGCCTTCGCTGCCTTGATGCTTATGACCGGCTGCGAAAAAGAAACAGCAGTTACCATTACTGACATCCGCACCAAAGCCGAACTGACCGGCAAGGTAACCTACGCCCCCGGCTACACTACAACCGATTATGGAAAAAACATTTCTACATTGGACAATGTAGCAGCAGCAGGACAAACGCTCGTTTTTGAAGTTGATTACAGTTCGTATGGCTATCAGGCAACAGGCAAAAAAGTGTTTGAGACCACTATCGAAACAGACGGTTCGTTCACTATTTCCATCCCTGTACCTGAATCACAATCACTCAGTATTAGCGATGTGTATGTGCGTCCTTTCTTCGTTGAAGACTATGCAGACTATATGCTTAATAAGCAAGACGTATATGTTATTGTTCCCACTCGTGCATACTATGCCGGGAACCTGTATTTCTCCAATATGGTAACCACCATAGAAGCCAATAATACTTACTACATTGGTAAGGCTAACCTAAGTGCTTCTGAAGTTATTTCCGAGTAATCACCTATGAAAAGGAACATAAGTATGAAAAAAGTATTCAGTATCATGCTTGCAGCCTTGTTGGTGATGCCCGCTATGGCTGCAGAAAAAGAAACACCGGAAGAGATTGCCAATAAAGACTATACCTCTTGGCTGCCTCAAGAAGGTGATTGGTCAGTAGGGTTTGCCCTCAACCCCGTTACCGCTTTCGTGGGTAATATGTTCAATAACTCCATCAACAACGGTTTGGACGCTCTCTATGGTCAGACAATGGGTACTAATGGCGTACTGCCCAATCCGCTTGTGTCTATTATGGGTACTTATATGATTACCGATTCTTGGGAATTGCGTCTTAACGTCGGCTTCGGCATTAACTACAAAAGCACTAATTTCTATGCCGACGACCAGCAAGCCCTGTTGTTGGACCCGCTGAGCCAAGCCAAAGTGGTTGACCAAAGTCGTCGTGCAGACTATTCTGCAAGTATCGCTTTCGGTCCTCAATACAGAGTGGGAACACGCCGAGTACAAGGTATATTCGGCTGCGGACTCTTGTATGCCGTAGGTCAAAACAGCAACCAATATCTGTATGGTAATGGCATTTCCGATATTAACCAAACTCCCGCTATTGCTGCCGGTATGGGTGTTGGTTATGTTTCTCCCGTCAGTTATATCCCGCAGGCTCGTATGACTCAAACCACCGTTGCCGCTATCCACCGCATAGGTCTGTACGGCACAGTGGGCGTAGAATGGTTCGTTGCTCCTAAGATTGCTCTTGGTGCTAATGTAAATCTTGATTTGCACTATGACCTTGAATCGGCACGCAATAACCAATACGAAGGTTGGAACATACTCACCTCACAAGTGGATACATACACCGAAAAAGTTACACCTGCCGGACACGGAATAACCTTCTCTACCGACAATATAGGTGCTAACCTCTATGTCGCTTTCTATTTCTAAACGAAACAATAGAAACAACAAAAAACCGAAACAACGGTAAAACAACATAAAAGAGAAGTGGCGAGCCACTCCTCTTTTATGTTAACACGCAGTCCCTAACACGCGGTCCTATAGTTTGATTTTCTGTGAACACAGCGTTTCGTTCACGTTCTTGCAAGCCATAAAGGTGTATTCACCTGCTGCCAACTCCCAGCCGTGAGTATCTTCGCTCCACGAACAAAGGTCTGATTTGGCTATCTGCATAGTTACCGTTTCTTTCTCGCCGGGTTGAAGTACGCGAGTCTTGGCGAAAGCACGCAACTCTTTTTCGGGCTTATCCATTCCGCCTTCCGGTGCATGCACATACACTTGTACCACCTCTTTACCTGCCATCTTACCCGTATTGGTAACCACAAGGCTCACCTCAATCTTGTCGTCTGTTGCTTTCACCTTCATACGGTCGTAAGCAAAAGTGGTATAACTCAAACCATAACCAAAGGGATATGCCACCTGTTTCTTGTATGTGTCAAAATAGCGATAACCGACATAGATACCTTCTTCGTGTTTGGTATAGGTTATGCCTTTGATAGGACGGTGACGTTGTTGCAAGCGTTGGTAGGAGTACATATCGTAGTCCTGCGGGAAATTGCGAGTGGACCAATGGTCATATACAGAAACGGGCCAAGTCATAGTCAGTCTGCCGCTCGGATTAGCCTTACCCGTAAGTATGTCGGCTACGGCATTACCGCCTTCCTGACCGGGCTGCCAAGACATAAGAATAGCATCTACCTTATCGCGCCAAGAGGCTGTCTCGATAACCGAACCTGAATTGATGATAACAATGACGCGTTTGTCAGCCTCATGGAAGATGTCGCTTACGCGCTGAATCATTGTTTGTTCCAAGTCTGTGAGCGTAAATTCGCCATCAATCTGTCTATCTATGCCTTCACCCGCTTGTCGAGCAATCGTAATAATGGCTGCGGATGCGTGCTCAACCTCGTGACGAATGCAGCGTTCGGAAATCTCTATTTCGTCCAGTTTGGGCTGACCTTGGTCAAGAAACCACATAAGCGGGTTCTTGTCAATCATCAACTTAACTCGAGCGTACTGAACATATTTTTGATATATGTCAGTCAGAAGAGGAGTAGTGGCTATGCCTTGTGCCTTGAGACCTGATACCATATCCACTACTTTTTCCACATTAACACAGCCTGAACCTACACCGCCGGAGAGGAAATCGTAACTATTAACACCGAAGAGAGCGATAGTATCATTCCCCGAAATGCTTAACGGCAGGGTATTAGCGTTTTTAAGTAGCACCATACCTTCTGCGCCGGCTTGACGAGTAATGGCAGTATGATCCGCTCTGTCAGGGTTTTCGCTATATTGGTATTTCTTAAAGCGCGGAGTCTTAACTATATATTCCAACATACGACGCACACTGCGGTCTATATCAGCCATAGGCAGTCTGCCGTCACGAACCGCTTGCAACATATCTGTCTTTTGAACAGGATAACCGGGCATCATCAGTTCATTACCTGCTTTTATCTCATCTTCCACGGGCAGGTCATTACGCTTGCCAATCCAGTCGGTCATCACTATCCCGTCAAAACCCCAGTCATCACGAAGAATATCGGTCAAGAGTAACTTGTTGCATTGAGCATATACGCCGTTCACGCGATTATATGCCGACATTATTGACCACGGATGTGCTTCGCGAACCATTTTTTCAAATCCGCGTAGGTAAATCTCGCGTAAAGCCCTCTCACTCACTTGTTCGTCCACGCTAAAACGTTCCGTTTCTTGCGAATTGACGGCATAGTGTTTGGGACAAGCACCCACACCTTGGCTCTGAATACCTTTTACCATTGCAGCACCGATGGCTCCTGTTATGTACGGGTCTTCACTATAATACTCAAAATTCCTGCCGCAGAGAGGATTACGATGAATGTTCAAGCCCGGACCGAGAATAATGTCGCAACCGTATTCAAGCGTTTCATTGCCGATGGCTTTGCCCACTTCTTCCACCAATTCGGTGTTCCATGTGGAAGCCAAACAAGAAGCAACCGGAAAACCTGTGGCAAAGAACTTGCGACTTGTGCCGTTTCTTGTCGAGTCAATATGCACTCCCGCAGGACCATCGCAGAATAAGGTGGAAGGAATACCCAAATGAGGCAGGGCGTATGTTATGC
This sequence comes from uncultured Bacteroidales bacterium, assembly GCA_947167395.1. Classification (GTDB taxonomy): domain Bacteria; phylum Bacteroidota; class Bacteroidia; order Bacteroidales; family Paludibacteraceae; genus Colicola. Next base: position 5,010 of record CAMVHW010000017.1, on the reverse strand, counting down.
CGGCTGCACCTGCCACTAACTCTCTTTGCTTACCGCTAACGGCATCTACAAAATCTTCCTCATCCACACCAACCAACAGATTAACCTTATCCTCCAAGGTCATCGCCTGCATAACTTGGTCGATATTGTCAGCCGTCAGTTGAACGGAACGTGACTTGGTAGCCAAATTGGCTACACGATTGTCGGCACTTACACCTGTCAGCGACAATAACAACGCCGCAATAAGTAAGAATGTCTTTTTCATTGCATTTATATTTTTATAGATTTTGAACTTCGGCGGCATTATTGCCGCCGCATAAAAGCGACACAAAATTAGACACTTTGCCTTTTTTGACAAATCAAAATATCAGAATGATTATTGAAAACGTATTTTTTTGTCAAAACATAGTCTGATATTGCAAATTAACGCTTGTTGCCATACATTTGCGCGTTTTTTAGTCTTATGTAAAAACCTATGGAAACCACTTCTACCACCTACAATCCTTCGGCATCAGAGAGCCGTTGGTATCAGTATTGGCTTGACAACAATCTCTTTCATAGTCAGCCCGATCAACGCGAACCATATACAGTTGTTATTCCTCCCCCCAACGTAACCGGTGTGCTTCATATGGGGCACGTGCTCAATGAAACGATACAAGACATTCTTGTTCGTCGTGCTCGCTTGGAGGGCAAGAACGCTTGCTGGGTACCCGGTACAGACCACGCTTCCATTGCTACGGAAGCCAAGGTTATCAAACGCCTTAAAGAGCAGGGAATCAATAAGTCAGACCTTACTCGCGAAGAGTTCCTGAAGCACGCTTGGGCTTGGACTGACGAACACGGTGGTATCATTCTCAAGCAGTTGCGCCGATTAGGTTGCTCCTGCGACTGGGACAGAACAGCGTTCACTATGGACGATACACGCTCCCGAGCCGTCATTCACGTCTTCTGCGACCTGTATCGCAAAGGACTGATATATCGTGGCTTGCGTATGGTTAACTGGGATCCTGAACGCCAGACGGCACTCAGCGACGAAGAGGTAATCTATCACGATGAGCATAGCCATTTATATTATCTCAAATACAGAGTTTCCCCCACCACTCCTATCACCGAGCAAGAGGTCAATGCATTTGCTGCCGATAATGTTATTCACAAAGACGAGAAAGGTTATTATGCCGTGGTGGCAACCACGCGCCCGGAAACCATATTTGGCGATATAGCCGTATGTATCAATCCTAAAGACCCTGCCAATCAGTGGCTGAAAGGCAAAAAAGTTATCGTTCCGTTGGTAGGCAGAGAGATTCCTATCATAGAGGACAGATATGTGGAGATAGGTTTTGGTACGGGTTGCTTAAAGGTTACTCCCGCTCACGATGTTAATGACTATGCGTTAGGACAAAAATATAATTTGCGTTCAATAGACATCTTCACGCCCGACGCACACCTTAATATGTCCGCTTTGGAAGATGAACTACAAGCCAATGTCGGTAAGTACAACGGTATGGATCGTTTTGATTGCCGCAAGCAGATTGTTGAGGATTTGAAGCAAATGGAGTTGGTGGAGAAAGTGGAGGACTATGACAATAAAGTAGGGTACAGCGAGCGCACCAATGTGCCTATTGAGCCAAGATTGAGTTTGCAGTGGTTCATTCGTATGCAGCATTTTGCCGATATAGCCCTGCCGCCTGTAATGAACGACGACATAGTGTTCTATCCGCAAAAGTATAAGAACACCTACCGCAACTGGCTTGAGAACATCAAGGACTGGTGTATCAGCCGTCAGTTATGGTGGGGACACCGTATACCGGCTTATTACGATGCCGACTTGTTGGCACAAACAGGATTAGAAACCTATCCAGCCGATAAGATTATCGTTAGCGAATCGTTGGAGGATGCTCAGACTATGGCTTCTGCAATGGGGCTGTCAACTAATCTTGTGCAAGACGAGGGAGCATTGGATACATGGTTCTCGTCGTGGCTATGGCCCATAAGTCTGTTTGACGGCATTGAACACCCCGAAAACAAAGAGATACAATACTACTACCCCACAGCCGACCTCGTTACAGGACCCGATATCATCTTCTTCTGGGTGGCAAGAATGATTATGGCAGGCTATGAGTATATGGGTAATATGCCGTTCAAGCACGTCTATTTCACCGGCATAGTGCGCGATAAATTAGGCAGGAAGATGTCTAAGTCATTGGGCAACAGTCCCGACCCGTTAGACCTGATAGACCGTTATGGTGCCGACGGAGTAAGAATGGGTATGATGCTTTCCGCTCCTGCAGGTAACGATATACTGTTTGACGAATCTCTGTGCGAACAGGGTCGCAACTTCTGCAATAAGATATGGAACTGCTTCCGTCTTGTCAAGGGTTGGCAAGTGGCTGAAACAGACGATAATACCAATAAAACCCAAAACGACTATGCTATCCGTTGGTTTACTGCCAAGTTGCAGCAGGCGCAGGCAGAGGTGGCTGACTTGTTTGGTAAGTATCGCCTATCGGAAGCCCTGATGACTGTATATAAACTCTATACCGACGAGTTCTCCGGCTGGTACCTGGAGATGATTAAACCCGCTTATCAGCAACCTATCGACCTTTCCACCTATGAAGCCACTATCAATTTCTTTGACGCTCTCTTGCGATTGCTTCACCCCTTTATGCCGTTCATAACCGAAGAGTTGTGGCATAGTCTGCGTCCCGAAGCAACGGAAGGAAAGAGCATTATGAACGCTACGCTTTGTGGCAATCAGGAGGTTGGAATCAAGAGTCGGGAAGCTGGACTTATTATTGACGAGGTGGAAACTCTCAAAGAGATTGTTACCAACATTCGTGCCATACGAGCGCAGAAGAACATTCCGCTCAAAGAGAAGATGACGCTTGTAAGTCCCGTCAAAGTGAATGGTTTAGTGGAGAAGATGGCGCAATGTGAAATACAGGTGGGCGGCGAAAAATCTGCCACAAGTGCTTCGTTCATAGTGGGTACAACCGAATATAGTGTTCCTCTTGATCGTTTTATCAATGTAGAGGACGAGTTGCGCAAGTTGGAAGCCGACCTGCAACACCAAGAAGGCTTCCTTAAAGGTGTGATGGCTAAACTCAATAACGAGAAGTTTGTGGCTCACGCCAAACCCGAAGTGGTGGAGTTGGAACGCAAGAAACAGCATGACGCAGAAACTCGCATTGAGGTACTCAGAAAGAGTATAGCAGCATTGAAGGGAGCATAAGGGTGAGTTGGACAGAGTTCAAACATAAATGTCAGACGTGGTGGAGTAAGACCTTAAAAGCAGCGCGCAAGTTGGCGCAACGCATAAAGATTATGTATTACCTATCGGCGCGTAAGATGCGTGACAGGCTCTACCACGTTCCCAAAGACCGGCAACGTATAACGGTTAAGACCGTGCTGCTTAACTTCGGAGAGTTGTGGGGACTGGGCAACCGCAGTATATTCACAGCCATAGGTCATTTATTATGGCGACCGGGTTATATGGCACGCGACTATATATCGGGTAAGCGTTCAGTGTATCTACAACCTGTTAAGACCTTGGTTGTTACCACCTTGCTCACTATGCAAGTGGCGTGGCTGGTTGAAGCCCCAACTCCGCAATGGAATCCTAAAACACCCAAGATTGTGCGTCATCTGCAAAATGATAAAGAATTGGCAGAAGTGTCTGATAACGTTAAGTCATTCACTATCAAGGCTGCCAATACTTACGACGAATGGCATTTATGGTTGGACAAGCATCGCGCATTCAACATCCTCTATAGTTCTATTCTGGCTATTTTACTTGTATGTCTTTTGTTCCGTAAGAACGGCTACAACATAGCCGAGATAACAACGGCTATGATTTATTTCCTTGCCCAACTGCAAGTACTGACTGTCGTATGGTTGTTTTTGACTCGCGGTCAAGTGGCAATTATGGACAATTCGATATGGTTACCAAGGCTGATTGTTGATTTTGTGTTGCTTATTGATTTCAAGCAGTTGTTCCAACGCTCTTGGTGTGGGACGCTGTGGCGTACAGCCTTAATTCTGTTGTTATTATGATTTATCATAAACTCCTTATAGCCGGACCGTGTGCCGCCGAGAGCCAAGAGCAGGTGATGGCGATAGCAGCAGCGTTGCAACCCTTGCAACCTATTTTCCGTGCAGGACTATGGAAACCACGCTCTAACCCACAGTCCTTTCAAGGTGTAGGTGCAGAAGGGTTGAAATGGTTGCTGCAGGTTAAACAGCATTTTGGCTGCGAAGTGGCAACCGAAGTGGCTACTACGGAACATATACGTCTTTGTTTGGACGCAAAGACAGACTACCTTTGGATAGGTGCTCGCACTGCCACTAATCCTATTGTCATACAGCAACTTGCCGATGCACTCGCTTCTTACGATACCACTTCGCTAAAAGGTATATTAGTGAAGAACCCGATGAACGAAGATGCCAAACTATGGATAGGTAATATACAGAGGTTTAGTAATGCACTCAAAGATAGTGATCTACCTGTCTTGGCGGTACTACGCGGCTGTAATCATCATCCTTGTTGGGATATGGCTTACCAACTTCGTTCCCAACTGCCCTCCGTTCCTCTTCTTTTAGACCCCAGCCACATGGCAGGTATGGCAGATAAGGTTGCACCACTATGCTGCCAAAGTGCCGAATTGGAAATGGACGGACTGATGGTGGAAACACATACACAGCCCGAACAAGCTCTGTCTGATGCCCAACAACAGATTACGCCGCAACAACTTCTTGCTATTATTCAATCACTTCCCTCTCCTGACCGGTCTGTTCCTCTGTCGCTTCGTTGGCTACGCGCAATGATGGACGAGGTGGATGAGGACCTGTGGCTGACAATCAGAAAACGTATGGAGATAAGCAGACGAATAGGTGAGGTGAAACGCGAAGAAGGTATGCAGATTATTCAAAAAGAGCGTTTTGAGCATATCCTTAACCGCCGTTTGCAATGGGCGCAGGAGAACGACATATCACCTCAAACGATAAAAGACATATACAACGCCCTTCACAAGGAAA
>CAMVHW010000016.1 GCA_947167395.1 uncultured Bacteroidales bacterium | reverse complement strand
AAAGACGCTTACCCGTGGTCGGATGCCACACTTCATTTCCAACGCCCCGACAAGAACAACCTTGTCATTTACGAGACTTGGGTATATGACTTCACTCCTCGACGCTCGTTTGCTGGCTTAATGGACAGGTTGGACTATTTGCAGAACCTCGGTATCAACTGCTGGGAACTGATGCCCGTATGCGAGTTCGACGGAAATAACTCGTGGGGTTACTCGCCTAACCACTACTTTGCAGTGGACAAAGTGTATGGTTCGAGCACCCAACTCAAAGACCTTATCGACGCTTGCCACCAAAGAGGCATTGCCGTCGTAATCGATATGGTGTTCAACCACGCCACCGGCAACAACCCGATGAACAAACTCTACCCCAGCGGTACAGACTTGAAACTCAACCCTTGGTTCAACGTCATTGCTCCGCATAAGGATAATGTCTATGAGGACTGGAATCACGACTTTGAGCCCGCCAACCGTATGTTCCATCGTGCTATCGAGTATTGGCTGACCGAGTATAAGGTGGACGGCTTCCGTTTTGACCTCAGTTTCGGCTATAGCGGACCTGTATATAATGCCACAGATCATTTGATGGACTACTACAAGACTGCACAGAAGACCTCTGCCAACAGTTACTTTATGTTGGAACACTGGGACACTTGGGATGAACCCCAAGGCAAAGAGTATCCTGCACGTTACAACTCCGACCGCGGCAAACTGGTAGATGCAGGTATGACCTGCTGGCAGAGTACCAATAATGCCTTTATGCAAACGGCTATGGGTTGGCTGAAAGACGGCGATGCATTGTATGCAGCCAATATGCAGGGTTATGTTTCATATAGCGACAACCACGACGAGGAACGCACTTTCTTCAAAGCCAAACAATTTGGTGCCGGCACGATGACCACCGACCTCAACACTCGTGCAGCACGCGTACCGCTGACAGTAGGTTTCCAATGTATGCTCGCCGGTTCACAACTCTTCTACCATTTCACCGAACTGGGCTTTGACTACTCCAAGTTCCAAAACAGCAAAGGTCAATGGGGAGGCAATCCTTATGATGGTATACCCAACGAAACAGGTGACAGCAATGACGGCGTGAAGATGCAAGTGAAAGCCCGTCCCGAACGATTAGGTTGGTTCCAACAAGGTCCGCGCATGAACGGCTATCAACGCTTGGCACAGATACTTCAACTGCGCACACGCTTACTGCCTGACGTGTTCAAGAACAATCCCACTGAATCATTATTAGGATCGGGACAAGCACTCAGGTATGTGAGATACGGCAACGATGTGTATGTGGCAGCCAACTTCTCCGCTACCGAAACACGCGTAGCCAATTTGCCTGCAGGCACATGGTACGACTACCTTGACGGCGGTAACAAAGCCAACTCATCCTACACCCTCCAACCCGGACAAATAAAGGTCTTCACAGGCTCACAGATTGCGGCTCCCGACGTACCTGACCACTATGACATACAAGACGGTATCAATAACGTCCTAACACCGCAAATCAAAACAAGAAAACTCCTCCGCGATGGTCAGATTCTTATTGAACGCGAAGACGGCACAACGTACAACATTATGGGAACAAGGCTGAAATAAACTTATTCAGCAACCAAGAGGACAATGAACAAACCTTATACATACCTTCTGCTCTTACTTGTTATGCTTGCCTCGTGCAAGAAAACAACCGAAACAGTTACATACGACGTAACCGATGCCACTATCAAGACCTTTGCTCTCACTGCCAACGACACCTTCCCCGGACTTGCCGCCGCAACATTTGTGGTTGAGAGCCTGTCGGACACGGGACTTATCTACCCTGTCAATAACGACTCGCTACGCTATGGCACACGACTGACGAAGGTCAGACCGCGCATCACCTTCAACTCACGTCCTTCGGCTGCTCTGTATTACATAGGCGATACGGTAAAAACCTATACCGGCTATGACACTATCGACCTGACGCAAGAGCCTGTCTATCTGCGCGTATATGCTGCCAATCGCACCGACCAGAAATACTATCGTATCCGTGCCTTTGCTCACCAAATAGACCCCGATCAGTATGTATATAGTCTGCTGAATAATAAAATTGGTGAAGCAGGTAGGATGCAAGTGGTGGAAGCAGACAATAGTTTCTATGCCTTTATAGACAACGGAAATACAATCAGTATGACCTCTTCCGCTGACGGCAAACAATGGCTCTATTCCACCGCAACCACAGGTCTGCCCACATCGTGTATGGTAAGGCAAATAGTATATGACTCACCGAGCAAAACCTTCTGCTATGCCTACGGCACTGCATATTACTTATCCACGGACGGTCTATCTTGGACCAAACAAACGTTCGCAGACGCGCAATATCAAGTCGTTGCCACTCTGTTGGCTTTTGATAGTCGTATATGGCTATTGGCAGAGAAGAACCAACAGACTTATCTGCTCGCCTATTCCATATCGGACAACGACATTAAGTATGAGAGTGAAGTGGACAGTAGTTTTCCTGTAAGCGACTATGCCGTTACGTGCTACACGTCAGAAGGCGAACGCCGACACGCACTTATATACGGTGGTTATGATAAAGAAGGTGAGATGGTGTCGTCGGCTTGGACCATAGAGCAAACAGGTGATACTTATCGTCTTATCGACTTATCGTCCTCGCGTCATCCTAAGTTGCCTATTGCTGGTGCAGCCGTCGTTTACTACAATCGCCGACTGCTTCGCTTTGGCGGTCTGACTGAAAGCGGTCAATTTGCCCCGATGGCATATTCAACGTCAGAAGGATTGATATGGCAACATATGGACACACTCCATCTGCCACTTGAACAAAGCATAGCCGACAGACAGCGTATGAGTGCAATAGTTAGAAACAATAATATCTACCTCTTTGGTGGTCAGAATAATACACAGTCGTTCAGCGATGTGTATATGACACGACTTAATTCGATTGATTGGCAGTAGGCTTCCTTCGCCTCTGTTTACCTCTCTCGTTTTTCATACCCGTCGGCTTATGGAACTTACGCCGGCGGGTAGATTTTTTCTCTGTCTGAGGGTCAAGAGGCGTTGGTGTTTCGCCTAACTCATCGGGAACAGCCAAGCGTTCAATGTCTTTCTTTAGAAACTGCTCTATCTTATAGAAATACTTTTGGTCTTCCTTGCTAATGAGCGTCAAAGCCATTCCGCTGTTCTCTGCTCGTGCAGTACGACCTATACGATGAACATAATCTTCCGCGTCACGAGGTACGTCATAGTTGATAACCAAAGGAATATCGTCCACGTCTATACCACGGGCTATAATGTCGGTGGCTACCAACAGTTCCACCTTGCCGTTACGAAAATCGAGCATCACCTCGTCCCGCTCTTTCTGCGTCAGGTCGGAGTGCATAGAACGAGCATTGATATGACGATGAGTCAAAGCAAGCGTCAAATCTCTTACTTTCTGCTTCTTACCAACAAAGATAATGACTTTTCGTAGTTGTTCGTCAGTAGTTTGTCTGTATTGAGAGAGGAAATGAAGTAAGAAGGGTATTTTCTGCGTTTCATAGAGGTCGGTCGCCATTTGGTGAATAGTCTCAGGCGGACGGCTCACCGCTATCTGTATCTCCTTGGGCTGACGCATTATCGTTTTAGCCAGTCGCCTGATGTTATCGGGCATAGTGGCAGAAAAGAGAATAGTCTGTCTGTCCTTGGGCAGTTTGTTTATGATGGTCATTATGTCGTCATAAAAGCCCATATCGAGCATACGGTCCGCCTCATCCAAGATGAGATACTTAACGCCGGAAAAATCTATGTTGTATATATTCATCAGGCTCAACATCCGCCCGGGTGTGGCTATGGCTATGTCAGCACCTTTCTGCAAACCTGCTGCCTGATTACCCCACGCACCACCATCGTTGCCGCCATAAATAGGTACAGACGAGAACGGCACATAATAGCCGAAGCCTTCCATCTGTTGGTCAATCTGCTGCGCCAACTCGCGAGTGGGAGCGATGATGATAGCGTTGAGTTTGCTTTCGTCGTGATTATCATACTGCAGGTTAGTCAGCAGCGGAAGAATGTATGCTGCCGTCTTACCCGTACCCGTTTGCGCACAACCTATAACATCGTGTCCTTCAAGAATAACAGGTATGGCCTTTTCTTGCACAGGCGTACACTTGTCAAAGTGCATATCCCATAGTGCGTCTAATACTTCGTCGGAGAGTTGTAGTTCGTCAAAATACATATAGTCTTCTTTATGCGGATATTTCCACATCATATCCTTTGTCTTGTAGCGGAGCGGCTATTTTTTCCATTCGCTCACGCGGGATCTTCTCAAGCGTCTTAACCGGAGTGGCACGGTCAATAACATATATCATTATCTTCTTCGGTCTTAGTTCGTCCACTGCCTTATACCAAGCCTGCAATTCCTCATCGGTGGTGTTATCGATGATGAGTCCCTTATTAGTACCTTTGAGGAAACATGTTTGCAGCGTAAAATCGCCATTGAATTGTTTAAGCCACTGCTTGATTTGCTCCACCGTCAGGTCTTTATTTGCGGGGCAGTCTATGAGCCTCATCGTTTGGTCGATAGCCGAATCCAGTTTCAGTATTCGTTGGTCTGCTATCTTAAGTGCTTCAACCACCTCTACGCGACCGAGTTGAGTGGAGTTGCTAAGTACACACACTTGCGCCTTGGGGCAATAACGGTCACGCAATGAACAGGTATCTTCTATTATGCCTCTAAAATTAGGGGGGAGAGTCGGGTCGGCGTGGCCGGAGAAAGTAATCACATCAGGCATCTGCGAAAGCGATTGCAAAGTACTATCCAATGCCTCATACACCTCCCTGCGCGAAGGTAAGTGAGGTTGAACGACAGGAGTATTGAACCCGCACTCACAATAGACACAATCGAATGTACATAGTTTCTCTTGGGTAGGCATAAGGTTCATTCCCAAAGATATACCAAGACGGCGGGAATGAATAGGACCGTAAACGATAGAAGAAAATAACATATTTGGAGTAAAAAATTATGAGGTTACTCTGTTGCCTAAAGCATTGGCTATCTGTGCACGTATCTGCATCAGTTGGAACTGATGAATAAGCAGTTCCTGTGCAGCCGAAGCCATTTCCGTGTTACCGGATAGGGTATTGAGTTGTAATTGGAGTTGATCTATTTGAAGATTGATAATGGAGAATTTGAGTTCCAAGATGATGGTTATTATTTGGTTCAACAGGTCTGCTTGCGACTCTTGTTGCGACACTTTCTGCGTTATGTTTTCCGATATGTACTGCACCTCATACATACGGCTCAACTGATAAGGGTCGTTCAGCATTTTGATAGCCGTTTGACTTATGTCGGTATTCTCGTTATACTGAAAGTAATTGACAGCATCAAAACCTGAATCATCCATTCGCTCTTCTATGGTCTGCATCATAGAACGGAAAACTGGATTGGACGGCACTATATTGTCTTGGCTCAACTGACTGAATATATATTGTTCTGCCGTTACCTCTCCCTCTTCGTTTTCGTATATAACCTTCTTGCCGTCCTTAATGAGTACTTTGATTAAGTTGAAGAAATTATTGTCTATTTGCTCGTTACGCTGTCTTATCTGCCTGTCTTGTTCAGTGTACATAAGACTGACATCAGGCGTTTCCTCTTTCTCTACGACAGCAGGCGATGTTTCTCGTTGGGTATTGTCAGCAGTCTGTTGAGGTTGTTGAGGTTGCTGTAATTTATTGTCCAAGTACTTACGCCTTTCCCTTGTCATTACCCTATTAAGGTCTTGCTCGTTACTGCCGGAGATAGCGGCACATAGTTTGACGTGTTCGCCTCTTTTGACTTGGTCTGGCTCAATAGCGATAGACCTTAATATGTCGGTCAGTGCTTTTGAGCGTTTGAGCGGGTCATTACCTGCCTCGGTAAGCAATAAGGAAGCCTTATAGCGAATAAAGTCGGTTGTATGTTCTTGGAAGTATTTCAATAGCAAAGACGCGTCCATACTCCTTGCAAACGAGTCGGGGTCGTGTCCGTCCGGCAACAACAACACCTGTACGTCCAATCCCTCTTCAAGGCACATATCTATACCTCTAAGGGCAGCGTGAATACCCGCAGCGTCACCGTCATAAACAACGGTTATGTTATTGGTAAAACGATGAATAAGCCTTATCTGCTCCTTGGTCAGTGCCGTACCGCCACTGCTGACCACGTTCTGTATGCCCGCCTGATAGAGCGATAGTACATCCATCTGACCCTCAACAAGGTAGCACCTGTCCAAACGAGAGATGGACTGCTTGGCTTGGTACATACCATATAGTTCGCGCGTCTTGGAGTAGATAATCGAGTCGGGCGAATTGACATACTTACCCGTGTTCTCCTTGGCTTTGAGTATGCGTCCCGCAAAAGCCACCGTCTTGCCCGACAGAGTATGAATAGGAAAGATAACACGGTCACGGAAGCGGTCGTATAAGCGTCCGTCCTCACTCTTACCCACCAAGCCGGTACCTATACCCGTATCGACATTACTTATAATGAATTGTTCGGCAAACCCCTTGGCACGAAGGGCATCGGTCAATGGATTGCCTTTCTGAGGCGAATAACCCAAGTGGTACTTACGTATCGTTTCGTCCAATAGTCCCCGCTCACGGAAATAGGTCAGTCCTATGGCACGACCTGCCTCCGTGTCCCATAGTTGTTGCTCAAACCACGAGCCGGCAAACTCGTTGATGACGAACATCGACTCACGATTGTCTTGCTGCTGTTTCTCGTCCTCGGTCAGTTCCCTCTCTTCTATGGGGATACCGTATTTCTTGGCTAACATACGCAATGCTTCCACATACGAGCACTGCTCTATCTCCATAACGAACTGCGCCACATGTCCCGACTTACCGCAACCGAAACACTTATATATACCTTTGGAAGGAGAGACGGTGAAACTGCCTGTCTTCTCTGTATGAAACGGACATAGACCGATGAGATTGGCTCCTCTCTTCTTGAGCCTCACATACTGCCCCACCACATCCTCTATATGGGCTGCGGAGAAGATACGGTCTATTGTGTCGCGTGGAATCATCTCTTATCAGAACTGCCAGAGATACATACCTATCTTAATCTGCCACTGATCCAATCTGCCTCTGGTGCGACGGTCATCACCTGTTATACCTAAACCGTTGAATGTATATTCCTTATACGGATTAGTCATACCAAAATCGTAGCCTCCGCGAAGGAAATAACGGTCAAACTGAAATCCTGCACCCACACCCCACGTTACGTTAAACTTACGCAGGTATTCGTCCTGCTTTTCAGGAAAAGAGGCTACCACCTTGGTCATCTCCGGCTTGGTATAGTCGCCTATATAACGAAAATAGTCAGTTGCCAGATGAGCAGCCACCTGCAAGGTGGGACCGGTATAGAGAATGACAAAGGTGTTCTTGGCTATCTCAAACTTGTACTGCCAATCGATAAACAACTCACCTTGGTGGTAACGATAGTTGGTGCTGTACTCTATCGAATGCAGTACCGTGGGATTGGCGTTCTCGTCATATTGATACTCGTTCCACCCCGACTGCTTGGCTGCATAAGTGTAGTTAAGCCCAAGGGTAAAACCAAAGCCTTTCACTATCGACTGGTCATACACAACGCCCACTTTCAATCCGTTCAGACTCGTGGTGTTGAGGAAGTTCTTGTTATCGTTCTCCGATGTGGGAAGATTAAGCCGGTAAATAGGTTGAGCATAACCTATATGAAAACCGAGCGAAGAAGGAATATCTTGCGCCATCATAACACTTGTTACCAATAGCGACAGGATAAAAAGAATCGTTTTTCTCATAGTTCATTTATTCATTATCGGCGGCAAAGATACGCTTTTTTTGGTATATAACAAAGTGTGAGTATTTTTGCGCTTGTATTTTACCCTAAACGATAGTTATGAAATCATTTATCCGTACCTTGTTTTTAGCCTTCTGTATTGCTCTGTCAGTACTGACCTCTTGCACCAACCAACGACAGGAAATAGTTATTTACTTTGAGAACGACGTTCACTGTGCCGTTGAAACCTACTCTCATATCGCTGCTCTACGCGATTCGGCACTGCTGCATACGCCATACGTATCAGTGGTCAGTTCGGGAGATTATGTACAAGGCGATGTGGTAGGTTCGCTATCGCAAGGCGAGTATATCATAGATATTATGAACACTGTACCCTACGACGTGGTAACCATCGGTAATCACGAGTTTGACTACTCGGTGGAGAAGCAGCAGGAACTGATGCAGCGACTGACGGCTGACGTTGTGTGCTGCAATTTCTCTTACGCTGACGGCAGAGATATGTATCGCCCCTACGTCATAAGAAGTTACGGACCTGTAAAAGTAGCATTCGTAGGTGCTGCCACACCTTCCACCTTACAGACTTCCACACCCGCTTATTTTATGAACGAGCAAGGCGAAGTGATATATAATTTCCACGCCAATGACACTTACCAACTTATTGAGCAATATGCACTTATGGCACGCAAAGAAGGAGCCGACCACGTGGTTCTTCTCAGCCACTTGGGCGACAATAGTTCCGTGGACAACAGCATAGATATGATTAAGCAGACACGTGGCATAGACGTTGTTTTGGACGGACACGCACATAATGTCTTGTACGACCAAGTGCCCAATATAGACGGCGATTCGGTATGGATTCTCTCCACCGGCAGCAAAGGTAAGTACATAGGCGAGATGCGTATCTTGACCGACAACCGACTGCTGTTTGACCTTATCGAGCCACAGTCTTTGCCAAAGGCAGAGCGCGTGGAAAAAAAGATTGAGGAGGTTAAGACGGCGTTGGCAGAGCAGATTAACGCTGTTGTCGGTTATAGCGAAGTGGATCTGTCAGCTTACGATGAGAACGGAGAGCGTCTGGTCAGAAACGCAGAAACTAATCTCGGTCGCTTTGCTTCGGATGCCATAAGAGTAATAGGCAATAGCGAAATAGGTGTCATACACGGCGGAGGTCTGCGCTCGTCGATTAACAAGGGAGAGATAACCTTAGGCGACCTGATTGCTCTTTTCCCGTTCAATAATCATTTGGCAAAGGTGGAGATGACAGGTCAGCAACTGCTTGACGCATTGGAGGTGAGCGTGGCTACCTACCCTGAAGAGAATGGTGATTTTCATATATGCAGCGGCTTGAGATATACCATCAATCCCGCTATCCCTTCATCTGTTATATGGGACAAGAACAATATGTACGCAGGCGTTGGCTCCACTCGCCGTGTGGTCAGTGTGGAGGTCTATGACTTCTCTAAGAACTCTTGGGCAACCATCAATCCGCAGCGTGTTTATACTGTTTCCGGCTTGGATTACACTCTGTTGAACCAAGGTGCAGCCTGTATGTTCCGCTATGCGAGTCCGCTGCCGTGCGACAACATCAAGGACACCGATGTGCTGCTCCGTTACTTACAATCAACAGGCGATACGATACGCTTAAAAGACTATCCGCAAGTAACCGGCGATTGGCGTTTTCGCGTCCTCTATCAACCGGTAGCAGAGCGGAAGCCGGAAGAACCGCAGAAACGCGAAGTCAAACGCACACGCTTCAAATTCTCTATGTGAGGAATAAAGATTGGCGAAATGGTGACGTTTATACCAACTGAGCTTATTGTAAAAGTTGCCTCTGATGACTCCACTGAGTAACATAACAAAAACAATATGTTTTACAAACTTATCGAAAAAAAACGAAACGAATGGTTAAACTCCAAAGAGTGCACCATTACCGAACTGCTGCAATACATTGCACAGCGCGGTATGATGCGTGACGCACAGTTGGAGGCCATCAAGACATACTTATTCTTGAAAATCGCCTGTCAGAACAAACCACTATGGCAGCTGTTTGTGGAGGGCAGTTTTAATGATACAAACATCGGGCAGGTAGAATTAACCGAAACGGCTCGTCAGATATTCAACACAACACCCGCCGCTGTTGCGCTCTTCCAATACGCACGTCTCAAAGATAAGAACGGTAAACAACTTGCGCCGGAACTGGAGAAATACATCAAGCAGCACGCGGACGAAATCGACTACGAGGCGACATTCAAAAAGATTTTCTACGGTGTCACCTACACCGATTACCTGTTCAGTCTTCCGATGGGTGCAGGCAAAACCTATCTGATGGCGGCATTTATCTACATAGATTTGTATTTCGCGCAGAATGAGCCGGACAATCCTTGCTTTGCGCATAACTTTATGGTGATGGCTCCTTCGGGGCTGAAATCGTCTATCGTGCCCAGCCTGAAGCATATACAGGAATTTGACCCCTCTTGGATTATTCCCGAGCCGACAGCCTCACAACTGAAACGACTAATTAAATTTGAGATATTAGACGAGCAGAAAACGGCGAACAAGAGCAACCGTATCAAGAACCCGAACGCCCAGAAAATCAATAACCATCAGCCTTTGTCGGATTTAATGGGTTTGGTGGCTATTACGAATGCCGAGAAAGTAATCCTTGACCGCATGGACACAGACCAAGATCCGGCATTGTTTACTGACGAAGAGCAGAAACGCATGGTGTTAGCCAACGAACTGAGAGAGATTATCGGCAATCTTCCTAATTTGGCAATTTATATTGATGAGGTACACCATGCTGCGGATGGAGATATCAAATTGCGGCAGGTAGTGAACAAGTGGACGGAGAAACATACGTTTAATTCCGTACTCGGTTTCTCCGGTACACCTTATTTGGAAAGCGCAGAGCGCGTTACTCTTTCCGATACTTTCTCCATCAAAAATACCGACCTTGCAAACGTCGTGTATTATTATCCGCTGATTGACGGCATCGGTAATTTCCTCAAAGTGCCGGATGTCAAGTACGCTGACAATGAGACTGAAATCATTGTGCGCAACGGCGTAGAGGAGTTTTTGAGTAAATACCAAGATACGGTGTATGCTGATGGCACTTGTGCCAAATTAGCAATCTATTGCGGACAGATTGAGACTTTGGAGGAGAATATCTATCCGCTTGTGGCGGAAATACTTTCCGCACACGGGCTTAATCCGACCGATTGCATCTTGAAATATCACGGAGGCAACAAGCAATATCCGCAGCCGGAAGGTTCCGAAACGGCTTTTTCGTCTTTGGACACCACGCTTTCAAAAATAAAGATCGTGCTTCTGGTACAAATCGGTAAAGAAGGTTGGGATTGCAAAAGTCTGACAGGCGTTATTCTTCCGCAAAAAGGTGTTTGCCCGATTAATATGGTATTACAAACCAGTTGCCGGTGCTTACGTCAAGTCGTCAAGGGGAACAAAGAAACCGCTATCATCTGGCTTAATAAGTTCAATGCCGACAAACTGAATCTGCAACTCAAACAACAGCAGAATATCACGCTACAAGAGTTTAGCGGCAAACCGGTTACCGACAAACCGCTGATTGAGCGTTTCTCCCGAATGGAACAGATGCAAGTGCCGCCGATTGATTTCTACCAACTCAAAGTCAGCTATGAGACCTTGGTGGTGGACGAAGCCAATGATGCGAAAGCGCGATTGGAAGAGAAGTCCCTTCTTGTGGAATCACCCGTTGCACTCATCCATCAACAGGACATGGAAGGCAAACTGATTGCCTCATACGAACAAGAGACCAACGAAACACAATTGGTGCCTTTCCAATGGTGGCTGCAACAGATTGCCAAAGAGAGTTTTGGTACACTCTCCGTGGCAGAACTCAAAAAGCATGAGCCGGAACTGCGGGCTATATACGCCCAATTAACTCCCGGACACGACCATCAGCGCATCCGTTCGCTCATTCGGCAGGCATTTATCCCGATACGGGATTTCAAGGTGAACGAAGAGATTATCCCCGAGCAAGCGCACTTGCTACAAATAGAAAAACTGCTCTCCCCTGTAGAAGACAGCAAGAATTACTATCCTTCGCAGCAGGAAGTAAACACCATCCGCGAATGGGACGAACGCCCACCGCAAGGGGAACTGTCTCCCGAAGCACAAGCCAAAATAGAAGAACTGAAAGCTATGGGCATAGATGTCTCTGCCTTAAAACCGCAGACAGACCCGCATCCCGAACGAACGCAAACCTACCATTATCTGCCTTATCGCTTTGACAGCAAGCTGGAGATTGACTTTTTCTCCCAAGAGATACTACCGCTTATTCATGACAAAGCGCTTGAACTCTATTTTAATGGTGATGACAAGCTTACCGAGTTCAAAATTAACTGCTACAAGAGAAATGGCTCACGATGGAATTATATCGGCAAGTATGTGCCTGACTTCCTTTTGCTCAGCCGTAACGACGCGAACGAAATAGACAAAGTAATTATCATCGAGACCAAAGGCGAAGGCTTTGCACCTGCATTTGCGGACAAAAAAGCGTTCATGGAAACAGAGTTTATCCGCAACAACAACGAGCAGTTTGGCTACAAACGGTTTGATTTCCTCTATCTCGAAGAAACGCTTACACCCGAGCAGCGCAGACAAAAGACATTACAAGCAATAAACAGTTTCTTTGAAAATGAAAAATGAAATTCGACCCCAGGTTGAGGGCGAAATATATATCAATAAATGAAACATACCAAACTGAAGGATAAAAATGGAAACACAAACCATAGAATATAAATCCCGGTGGAAAGACGAATACCTTCATTACATCAGCGGCTTTGCAAACGCAAGTGGCGGAACGCTCTATGTCGGTTATACGGATAACGGCACACTTGTGGGAATAGAAGATGCCAAGGAGCTGCTCGAAAAACTGCCGAATAAAGCCGTACAATCCACAGGACTTGTACCGGAAATCAATATACATACGAAAGAAGGCAAAGACTTTCTCACTATCACCGTCAAACCATCCGCACAACCCATCTCCTGCAACGGCAAATATTACCTCCGCTCCGGCTCAACACTCCAAGAACTCAACGGTTCTGCTCTGCAAGACTTTATTCTGCACAAGATGGGTAAGGAATGGGATGACCTCGTTTGCGAGGGAGCAACACTTGATGAAATAGACCGCGATGCTATTGATTATTTCTTGCGTAAAGCCATACCAACGGGTCGTATGTCAAGCGAAGCACTTAATGACAACACCAAAACTATTCTATACAACCTCAATTTGACAACACCAGAAGGCAAACTGAAAAACGCAGCCATTTTACTTTTCGGAAAAGACCCTCAACGACACTTTATAAGTGCGCGTTTCCGCATAGGTTATTTCGCTATGGATGCCACCGACTTGCGCTATCAAGACGAAATAGCAGGAAACATCCTGCAAATGGCAGACAAAGTTATGTGGGCATTGCGTAGCCGCTACTTAAAAGCTTATGTTCGCTATGAGGGAATGCACCGCGTGGAGGATTTGGAAATCCCCGAAGAAGCTTTGCGAGAATTAGTTTACAATGCTATCGTCCACCGTGATTATTTGGGCGCAGACACTCAAATGAAAGTCTATGATAATCGTATCTGGCTTTGGAATGACGGCGGATTGCCACAAGGTTTTGACGAAGCCATAAAAGCACATGAGCATATCTCTAAACCACGCAACCGACTGATTGCGGGAGTTTTTTATCGCGCTGGCTTTATCGAATCATGGGGACAAGGTATTGGCAAAGTGTGTTCAGCCTTCCGCGAAAAGCAACTCCCTGAACCGACCTTTGAAGATTTTATGGGAGGCACTCTGGTACAAATACAACGCAATAACGCTGATAAAGTAAATGATAAAGTAAATGATACTGAAAATGACCAAATAAAAAATATTCAATTAACTGGTATTCAGCAGAAAGTTTATGATTTAATAAAAGGATATGACCAAATAAATGACCAAATAAAGCAAAAGGATGACCAAATAAATACACCTTTTATCGCTCAACAACTGCAATTGTCTTATTCAACGGTAAAACGCGCATTAAATGTATTGTTGCAGCACAAACTCATAAAACACGAAGGTAGCCGAAAAACAGGCTATTGGGCAGTAAAACAAGGTAATAACGAAAAATAACCTCATTATGGCAATAAAATACGTACCTTATTTTCCGAACACACTGGAAGGTCAAGCTATCTTAGACAATTTCGTGCGTACTAAACGCGTATTACGCTACCGGGACAACGACCAAGTGATTGAGCGTATCGAACGAGGTATGCCGCTCTATGAAATGGAAACGCAGGAACAGGTGGGCACTAATCCGAATCAAAACAAGATCATCCGTGGCGAGTGTCTCTCTGCATGTGCATATCTCAAAGAGCAAGGTATCCAAGTGGATTTGGTCTATATTGATCCGCCTTTTGCTTCCGGAGCTGACTACGCAAAGAAAGTGTATATCCGTCGTAATCCGTTGGTGGCTAAAGCTATCGAACAAGCTGAAAGCGAATTGGATGTAGAAGAACTGAAAGCCTTCGAGGAAAAGATGTATGGCGATGTGTGGGACAAAGAGCGTTACCTCAACTGGATGTACGAAAACCTCATGGCGATTAAAAGCGTCATGAGTGATACTGCAAGCATTTATGTCCACCTTGATTACCACATAGGGCACTATGTCAAAATCCTAATGGATGAGATATTCGGAGAGGATAATTTTAAAAATGAGATTGTTTGGGGCTATAGGATTCAAGGGGTTGGTAAAGATTTCTGGGGCAGAAAGCATGATACGTTATTTTATTACACAAAAGGGAACGATTATATATTCCATGCTGAAAAGGAAGATATTATATATGAGAAGCCTTTCATAGACACATTAAAAGAGGCTCCTGATATGAAATCCCTTTCCGAAAACGATAAGGCGGAAATAATCAAATGCTTAAAAAATAACGAACCTTTAAAGGACAAATATAAACAGAAATTATTCTATAAACATTATGCAAATGTATATGTGCGTGATGTTTGGGATTGTGATTCTACTAAGCCTCTTATAAGTGGGTCAAGTGAATATTTGGGATATATAACACAGAAACCAGAAGGCCTACTTGAAAGAATTATTAAGGCCAGCAGTAATGAAGGAATGGTAGTAGCAGATTTCTTTGGCGGTAGTGGTGTGACGGCAGCAGTAGCCAATAAGTTAGGAAGGCGGTTCATTCATTGCGATATAGGTGTCAATAGTATTCAGACCGTGCGTGACCGACTATTAGCCAATAAGGCAGAGTTTGAAGTGCTCGAAATAAAAGACGGTGTTTCCCTCTATCGCAATCCCGTGCAGACGATGAAAAAACTCAAATCACTTATTCAAGGTTTGCGCAACGAAGATGCGTAGGATAAAGTTTGGGAAGGCAGCATAGTAGATACCAAATACGGCATGATGCCTGTCTATCTGCCGAACTTGATAGACGGCACCACTCGTCTTTTGGACAAGCCGTTGATGAACCGCATTATCCGTGAAGCGTTGCCTGACCTGCCGGATGAGACCAAACGCGTGATTGTTTATTATATTGACATCACCGACAGAAATGAGATAGAGCAGTTTATCAAGGAGCAGAATACCCAAACAACTATTGAGATTGAGTTGCGCGACCTCAAGCAAGTACTGGATGAGGTGGTTGTAGAAGATGTGGCGGAATGGGAATTGACTGAGACGCATGATGATTTGCTGGGAGGATGGAAAGTGGAAATCAAGAGTTTCCACTCCGACCGTGTGATGCGCAAGATAGACGAGTTTAACCTCAAAGGACAGCAGCAAGCCCTCCAACAGAAAGCAAAAGGCAAAGAGAAAGAGTTCAAACCTATTGAACTTAGTGACGAAGGGCTGGAAACGATAGAATTGCTCAGTTTGGATTGCACGGACGCGGACTCTCAAGCGCCGTGGCACAGCGACGCGGAGATCAAGATTGACCGTCTCGGCTACGTCACTCGTAACGGTATCAAGACACAGGATTTCTGGGATGCCACCATCTGTTCCGAATCCAAACCTCTCCGCCTCAAAATTCGCAACATCTGCGGCGACGAAACAATATATGTATTGTGAAGAATAATCTAATCGGGGGCTTATGGACAAAATGGAGACAAATGACTTTGTAGATATGCGTGATGAAGCAAAATAAGGAAGGTTAGTGTTTCTTCCGGCAGATATAGAAGTCGAAGATGATGCTTCTTTTGGAGATTGTCGGTGGAAAGGTCGTGACGGCTGCTTGCAGATTATTTTGACGTTTTTGCCTGAACGTCTTGGTCATACACATAGCGATAGCGTCTTTGCGTGCTTTGAGGACACTAAGGAAGTGTTTGCCCTTGAACGTTAGCAGGTATTGCAGTGCGGCTATGTAGTCCAATACCAATCGCGATAGCCATATAGGCAATAGGTAGCGATTAGGAAGGTTCTTATAGAGCATTAGCAGGTTATTGCGAAAATTAAGATAAGTCTTTTGTGGGCTGACATAGTTGAGTGTCCCTCCTCCGAGGTGATAGACTTGTGTTTCCGCAACGCAAGCCACTTTCCACCCCCTGCATAGCAGTCGCCAACAGAGGTCAATCTCTTCCATGTGCGCAAAGAAGTCTGCGTCTAATCCTCCTGCGTCTATGTATGCTTGTCGCCTGACGCACATACAGGCTCCGCTTGCCCAGAACAGAGCGTCAGAAGTGGGGTATTGCCCGTGGTTAGTTTCCACATAATTGAGTATTCGTCCGCGACAGAAGGGGTAACCTAAGGTGTCCATCATACCTCCGGCAGCACCTGCATGCTCAAAATTCCGTTGTTCACGATAACTGAGTATCAAAGGTTGGCAGGCTGCCACTTGGGGGTTGGCATCCATATAATTCACTATGGTTTCTATCCAGCCTTGTTGAACAGCCACATCGGAGTTAAGCAGGATTACATACTCACTGTCCGGGCATTGGGCTATGGCACGATTATAGCCTTCGGCAAAGCCGTAGTTCTTATCCAAAGCAATAATACGCACTGAGGGATACTCGCTTTTGAGGAAGGACAGACTGTCATCGGTAGAGCCGTTGTCGGCAACAACAAGTTCAATGTCAGCCACTCTGTTCATCGGACGTTCGGAGATGTCCTTCACTATGGTGTGAGTGCTGACGGAGGGCATAAACTCACGGAGCATCTTGCTGCCATTCCAGTTAAGTATGACTACGCTGCATTTCATACGTTTTCTCTTTTCCATTTCCAGCGGTTATGCGTCCACAGCCACAGGTGGGGTT
>CAMVHW010000015.1 GCA_947167395.1 uncultured Bacteroidales bacterium | reverse complement strand
TTTGAACTCTACGCCTTGTATTTTAGAGCGTAGGAGCGATGCAAACTGTCCGTTGTTAAGTTCGCATACAACCACTTTCTTGTACTTTTTGAGTACGTCAGCCGTATTTTTAGGCAGCGGGTTGATATAGTTGAAGTGAGCGAGTGCGCAATTAAGTTCGTTAGCGGCAGCGTGCAGGTGTCCTTCGGTGGAGCCCCAACCTACGAGCAGGGTATCGCTTTTGACGTTACCTTGCACTTTGAGTTCGGGTATGCGGTTAGCCACTTGATTCACTTTGGCTTGACGAGCCTTAACCATCACCTCGTGGTTCTCGGGGTTGGTGGAGATAGTGCCTTTCAGGCTGTCGCGTTCCAAGCCTATGTTACGATGTTCGTAGCCTTCCATACCGGGGTATGCCCAATAGCGAACGCTGTTCTCATCACGCAACGCAGCGTTATACTTGCCTTTCAACTCTTCCGGAACGCCCTGAGGTTTGATTTCAGGCAGTTCAGCCAGTTTAGGCAGACGCCACAGACCTGTACCATTAGCCAAATAAGTGTCGGTCATCAATATGACGGGGGTCATATTTTCGAGTGCGATCTTACAAGCCTCGTAAGCATATTGGAAGCAGTTGGCGGACGTGCTGGCTGCTATGACTACAGCGGGACATTCGCCGTTGCGTCCATAGACGGCTTGCAGCAAGTCGGTTTGTTCGGTCTTGGTAGGCAGACCTGTGGAAGGACCGCCGCGTTGAACGTCAATAACCACCAAAGGCAATTCAGCCATAACAGCCAGTCCGATGGCTTCTGACTTGAGGCTCAAACCGGGACCGGAGGTGGAAGTGCAAGCCAAGTCGCCTGCAAAGGCAGCACCTACGGCTGTACATACGCCGGCTATCTCGTCTTCGGCTTGAATAACCATAACGCCCATATCTTTTCTGCCAGCCAACTCGTGCATAATGTCGGTGGCGGGAGTGATGGGATATGAGCCGAGGAAGAGGCGTTTGCCGCACTTATGTGCAGCGGCTATCAGCCCCCAAGCCGTGGCTTTGTTACCGGCTATGGAGGTATAGGTGCCGTGTTGTAAGTCTTCGGCTTTCTCCACGTTGATAGTATTGATATTCAGAGCAGTATTATTACCATAGTTGAAACCGTCGGTCAGCACTTTGACATTAGGTGCAATGAGTTGAGGTTTCTTGGCGAACTTACCTTCGAGGAAGTGAACAGCCTTGTCAATAGGACGATTGAACAACCAGCATACCACACCCAAAGCAAACATATTACGCGATTTGAGGATGGCTTTATTGTCCATACCGCTGTCCTTAAGCGACTCTTTGGTCATCGTGGTCAGACTGACCGGCACAATCTGTACGCTTTCGGGAATACCCAACTCCGTGAACGGATTGTCGGTAGTATAAAGAGCCTTTTCGAGGTCGGCTTTTGTAAAGGAATCGGTATCAACGATGATAACCGCATCCTTCTTGTACATCGAGTCCTCCTCCACGTACTTCGCACCCTGTTGGTTGAACTTACTGCCCAAAGTACATACTTTCAGCGCAGCAGCATTCATAGCCACAATCACATCAGCCTTGTCACCGGGCGTATAAACGCCTTGACCTAAACACACTTGGAAACCTGATACGCCACCCAAAGTACCTTGCGGAGCACGAATCTCAGCAGGGAAGTCAGGCAGTGTAGAAATCTCCTCACCCAAGATGGCACTCAGCGACGAGAACATATTACCCGTCAACTGCATTCCGTCACCCGAGTCTCCACAGAATCGAATAACTACATTTTGCTTTTGCATGATAAAAGTGAATTAAGTTTGTTGAATTGTTTTTGTTCTGTATTGCGCTGCAAAAGTATGTTGATTTTCTTACCAAAAAAACAAAATCAACACAATTTTACATTTGGCAGAGTTTCCAAAGAGCGAGCAAGGTCTTCGTCGGTGGGGATATAGTCGGTCATAGTGTGGTCGTTATACTGCTGGTACGCAACCAAATCGAAATAGCCTGTACCCGTAAGTCCGAACAGGATAGTTTTTTCTTCGCCTGTTTGTTTGCATTTGATTGCCTCGTCCATAGCCACCTTGATGGCGTGGCTGCTCTCCGGTGCGGGCAATATCCCTTCTATGCGAGCGAAGTACTCCGCTGCCTCAAACACTGCTGTTTGCTCTACGCTGCGAGCCTCCATCAGACCCTCATCATAGAGTTCCGACAAGACTGGACTCATACCATGGTAACGCAGACCGCCGGCGTGGTTGGGCGAAGGAATGAAGTTGCTGCCGAGTGTGTACATCTTTGCCAATGGGCATATCATACCTGTATCGCAGAAGTCGTATGCGTATTTACCTCTTGTCAGACTGGGGCAGGAAGCGGGTTCAACGGCTATGAAATGATAATTGGCTTCACCGCGTAACTGTTGTCCCATAAATGGTGCAATCAGTCCGCCGAGATTGCTGCCGCCGCCGGCGCAGCCTATGATAATATCGGGTACTATACCATACTTATCCATTGCCGTTTTTGTTTCCAATCCGATGACGCTTTGATGGAGCAATACTTGATTGAGCACACTACCTAATACATATCTGTATCCTTCGTGGCTGACAGCGTATTCGACTGCTTCGGATATGGCGCATCCCAGACTGCCTGTTGTACCCGGATGTGCTGCCAAAATGCGTCGTCCCACTTCGGTAGTGTCTGACGGAGAGGGAGTAACTGACGCTCCGTAGGTACGCATAACCTCACGACGGAAAGGTTTCTGTTCGTAACTGCCTTTCACCATATACACTTTCAGGTCCATATCCAAGTAGGCGCAAGCCATAGAGAGTGCTGTTCCCCACTGACCGGCACCTGTTTCGGTAGTCAGACCTTTCAGTCCCTGCTTCTTGGCATAATAGGCTTGGGCGATGGCTGAATTGAGTTTATGGCTACCGCTGGTGTTATTGCCTTCAAACTTATAGTAAATCTTGGCAGGTGTTTGCAGTTTGCGTTCCAGTTCGTAGGCGCGAACAAGAGGTGAGGGACGATACATCTTATAGAAAGAGCGAATCTCGTCGGGAATGGCTATAAAAGCGGTTGTGTTGTCCAATTCCTGTTTTACCAACTCGGTACAGAACACGCCTTCCAGTTCCTCGGCGGTCATAGGCTGATGAGTGGCAGGATTGAGCAGGGGAGCGGGTTTGGTGGGCATGTCGGCACGAACATTATAATAATGTGTCGGCATTTCGTTTTCTTCCAAGTAAATCTTGTAAGGGATTTTTTCGTTTTTCATAATGATTGGTTGTTTTTGTCGGCAGCAGTATGGTTATCAGTCGCCTATAACTATCTGTCGCCTATTGTTGATTATATATTGCTTTTTCCTTTTCAGGCTACTCTGATTGTCGTGTTCTCAATGTGTTTGATATACCTATTGGAGGAGATAGTATTTTCATAACCTTTGGTAACAAAACAAATAAAGCAGCCGTCAGAGGATTCTGCGACTGCTTTGTACTATTTTTGCTATTGAAAAAAAGGTAAGTACTAATCACGCCATCCTCTGTCAGATAAGAGGACGCCACCACCAGTTATTATTAACCATTGAAATAGACATTAGTACTTCTTTCTCGTTTTTCGACCGCAAAAATATCGGTGTCGTATATTCTATGCAAGATTTTTTTGAAAAAAATGCAATTTTTGCCTAATAGGACAACCTGTTTACTTAACTTCAACGCCGATGGCATTATAAGTCTTGTTACCTTTTAAGATGAGCACCTGACCGTTGCGAACTATTTTGGTTGCCTTGCTTTCAACAATGGCGTTTTCTACATCGGTGGTAAAATCGCCAACGAGAACGATATCGGTTACTTTGAATGCAGCAAGTTTTTCTTTGTTGAATTGTATCATCCAGTGGTTGGCATCTGCGAGGCGAGTACGCAATTCGTCGGTGAGAGCGAGTTCTTTATACCCTTCGCCGTTGGTCATACTATTATTGTCAGCAATGTGTCCCCAGTCAGCCCAGTCCTCTTTGAGGTTGAGAACATAGTCGGTGCCTGCTGCTTCAGAGTAGAAGCGGATAGCGGTAGCCTTACTGAAATCGACACCGGCATAACTTTCTTTATAGAGTTCGAGAGTGCTCCATTCGTCAGCCCAGAAATAGCCTGTCCAAACGGTATATCCGTCTTTGAGTGCGTCTTTGCCGTCAAGGAGTTCCACTTTGGTGCAAGTGAAGTTGGCACCGATTACTTGCAGTCCGTGTTCTTTAAGACCTGCTATGGCAGCGGGTGAAAGGAACTGCTCAAATGTTCCGTCGCCATTGATCCACGCAGCCTCGCGTGAGCCTGCGAGATGATCCCATACTTCAAGGAGTTTGAACTCGATACCGTCAGATGCGTCGGTAAAAGTAACAACGATTTTCTGTCCGGGTTGAGCATCGGCAAACATTGCGGCTTCGATGTCAATACCACCTTCGTCCCATGATACATGTTTGCTACCTGTCCAAAGGTCGGTAGCGTTCAAGTTCATTACTGCGGCTGCAAAAAGAGCCAAAAGAGTTAATTTTTTCATTTGTTTAATGTTTTTTGTGAACGCGGAGTAAGGAGTAAACCGATATTTACTCCTTACTCTGTATTCGGGTTAATATTGTGTTAATTGGATATCCTTAACGGTCATCGCACCTTCGTAGCAGTTGACAGACCAGCAGTTGCGCTGGATGCCATAGATACGTTGGGTATAGGTGAGCACGTCGTTGATATACATAACGAGAACCGAGTTGTCGGTATAGATGTCGATGTTATAGGTACGGTCGGCAGGGATGGGGAAGACATAACTGCCACCACCTTTGAGTTCCCATTTACCCTGCTCTTCTTCAAAGCGTATGTAGTTGTTATTGCCATCGGGGCAAACCATAATGCTATAGTATAGTTCGGAGGTATTATCGCCGTCTTTGCGGTCACCACGCACGAAGGACACTCCGAAGCGGTCTGCTTTGTCATTGGTGGTAACGGTCATGGCAATATGGTTGTGATAGCCGAGGGTATTGAACATAACGCTGCTATACGCTTTCATCGAATACACACCGTCGGTAATGGTGAGATTACCATCTTCTTCGCCCCATTTCTTCACGGGTTGGCAAGTAGCCGTTTGGTTGTATTTATCACGAATAGCGGGTACTTCGGCTGTATAGAGTGTGCCGTCTTCGCGTTGCATAAGACGATGTACCACAAGTGAGCCACCCCATTTAGGTTCCACATCGGCACTGATGTCGGTATTGTCTTTACCCCTACGTTCAGGACACCAACCCCACATATATCGGTCTGTTCCGTCAGATGCGGTGTTGCCGGCATAGAAAGCACGGCTGTCGAGTGTACCTTGTTTGTCATTGTTATCGGGCCATATAGGAGCGGTAGCGGCTTTGAGTTCATCGATGGTATGCCCTTTGAGGTAATGCACCTTACGTTCATAATTGGTCATATCGCTATAAGTCAGATACCACCAATCGCCCATCTTGAATACGTTTGGACATTCGAGGAAACGATCCCAGACCATATTGGTGAACTTACCTTTGTGTTCCCAAGTCTTGAGGTCGGAAGAAACGAACTCGGCAAAACAGCCGTTGTTATCCTCGATCCCGTAATCGGCAAGCATAGGTTTGGTAGAGACAATCATGTGGTAGCCGTCCTCCATACGCCAGATAAACGGGTCGCGGAAGTTGAGTGTGCTATAACCATAGTCACCTCCACGCAGACGGAAGAGCGGGTCTTTGGTCCATGTCTTGAAGTCGGGACTGGTAGCGCGCATAACGACTTGACGGTCTTCGTCGGCAGCGGGTTTATAACGCTCGCCGGTATAGTAGATATAATACAGATTCTGCGCCTCATCATAAACCACGCAACCTGTACCGAGGGCAGCATCCTGTTCGCCTGCACGCCCGGTAGGCAGCACCTCACCCATCGGGGTATAGGTGGCGCAATCGGTAGTCCGTACACCCCATAAGGGATGGAACGTCTGCTCCAAGTTCTGCTCAAAGTTATGCAAATAGAGTAACTTATACTCCTTTGCCACAGGGTCGTAGAACGGCAATGGGTCACCGACAGAACCGGCAGATGGTTTGTAATAGGTACTACTGCTCACCTCGTCGGAGGAATTGAAATAGGCGGTTGTATTCGTCCAGTCTTTCTGCTCTACGGGAATCTTCTCCTCGCAAGATGCAAGGACAATAGAACAAAGAGCAAAGAGCAACGACATATTAAATATCTTTCTCATAGATTTATTGCTTTAGGTAGTTAAACGCGTTTTCAGTTATCTTAGCCACATTGGCATGGTAATACGAAATATAGTCAGAAGGTTCGGCGATGGTGTACCAGTCGTAACAACCTGAACCGATGCAGATGATGGCACCGTGGTCTGCTGTGCGGCGATATTCCCAAGCCACAACTGCGTCAGTACCACCGGCAATATCGTATGCACCGGTCTTCTCGCGGAAGTCTTCACGAGTATCATATCCGCCCCAGTCGGTACCTATATGGTATTGAGCAGTGGTGTTGGTAATCTTGTATCCCTCGTCGGAAGTATAAACGTGGTCTAATGCCGATGAGTTCATAGTCAAGTTCTGCCATAACGGGTGGTCGGTATGACCTGTTATAGCGAACTCCCACGGAGAATTAACACGCTCGGCTTCTGCTTCTTTACCGCCCCAAGCATTATTGGGGAAACATTCTTTTTCGCCCAAGTAGAAAGGCAGGTTGACGGCATAGCGGGTCAATAGGAACGAACCACCGGCTTGGTAGAACTCTTTGAGTTTGTCCAACACGGTATAATCCACTGCTTCGGGTGCAATAGCCTCGAACGCTGCTTTGCCTTCATGTTTTCCGTCTTGATGGAAGTGCCACCATATAACCTTGCAGTCGGTCATCACTACTCGTCCGGCAGCGAGGTCGGCGAAGGAAGCATAGTCGGAATTCTCCACATTGGCGAGCATCCAGTTGACGGCTTCTTGTTCCTCAATGTTGAGTTGTGCCACTGTTTCAGCCAATCCTAAATAGAGTATCACGGGGTTGCCCTTCTCTTTGACTGTTACCTTATAAGTAGTCGAAGCGGTGCGATAGGTCACAGTGAAGTCCACGGAGTTGGTGAAGTCGCAGGGCACACCTACTCTTGGAGATACCACTGCACCATCAGTTGTCTTAATACTCGGAATCAAGGTCTTGACATTTGTTCCTACCGGCACTGAAACAGTGATGGTGTGTGCCTCGTTATCAATAATACCGATGTAGAGGTCGTTGAGCGTGAAAGAAAGAATACGAGCCTCGTCGTGCTTCACCTTGACTTGGTAATCGCGATAGACATTACCGTTTTCCACGTGTATGACGTTAGGTGAGGTCATATTCAATTTAGAGCCTTGTCCGGGTGTGGCTGTTGCTCCGGCAGAAATACGAAGTGTGGTGATGGTCATCAAATAGTCGTCATGCACTTCGGGTACGGGTACAGTCACTGTGGCTGAAGCATGGTCTATAACGCCCGGGTAGATATTATCTAACACCAACGAGTCGATGAGACAATCGCCATCCACATTGAAAAGACCGTTTTGCTTCTGGCAACTGACTATAGCCGGTACTAATAGACAGAGGGCTATTATCTTATATAATGTTTTCATAATTATCAATTTTCAATTATCGATTATCAAATTTTACCAACCACCTATATTTTGTGTATAATGGTTATCGGATGCTGCGATTTGCTCATGCGGAATAGGCAGATACTCGTTTTTGTTGGCAGTGAAGCGTGCTGTGGTATAGATACGGCAGTCGTTGGCTTCTTCCACATAATACTTATTGATTACCTGTTCTGCTTCTCCCCATCTTACGAGGTCAAAGAAACGCTCACTCTCCATAGCGAGTTCCAAGCGGCGTTCCATTTTTACTTTTGCAAGCGCGTTGGTGTTGTCGGTATAGGGTTTAATACGAATCTTGGCACCGTAGTTAGTGTCATATCCTGCAAGCATACCTATACTGCGTGAAGCGCGGTTACGCAGTTGATTAACCAGTTCGATAGCCTCACCGTCGCGTCCTAATTGTGCCAATGCCTCTGCACGCATCAGCATAACGTCGGCATAACGCACTACTATACGGTTCATCGGCGTGCCAAACCACAGAGCAGAACGAATCAGATAGCCGCTTTGAGGATCCACATTATGCTTGAGCGTAACGTGATAACCATACAGACCATTGGAGCGACTCCAGTTCTTTGAACGGCTCATAATAAGATTCGGGTTGAACTCATACGGGAAGCCGGCTATACCTACTGTGAGCCACAGACGCGGGTCGGCATTGTCGGTCTTGGCATCGAAATCCTTGTCGTTGAAGTTGTCAATGAAAGGCAGACCTTCGGCGTTAGTACGGAAAGCGTTCACAAGGTTCTGGCTCGGCTTGTAGAAGTCGCAACCGCCGTCCGTCACACCCTCTATACCGGGCACCATCAGACCATACGACCAGTTGCAGTTACCGAGGTTAGTACCGTCGTTGGTGGAGTACTGCATTGCCCATAGACTTTCCTTGCCATTCTCATACTGTGGTTCAGGACGGAAGTTATTATGAAAATCGTCCTCTAAACCATATCCACCGGCGGTGTAGATATTTTCCTCGGTATAAGTAATCACTTTTGCCAAATCGTCCTTGTTAATCTCCGTTATCTGATGTGTGGCGGGGTCGTCTTGACGATATGCCTTATACAGATATACTTTTGCTAACAGTCCGGCAGCCGAAGCCTGTGTGGGACGCCCCTTGTCTGCTTGTGTAACGGGCAATACTTTGTAAGCGTATTCAAGGTCATCGGCAATGAGTTGCCAACCCTCATCATTAGTATATTGAGTGTTGCTCAATGCGTGATACTCATCCTGCTTCATCTTCGGATTCATCACAAAGGGGATATTCTTATACAGACGTTTAAGCAGGAAATGACCGTATGCACGGAGGAACTTCATTTCGCCTAAACGCTGTGCTTTGAGTTCATAACCGTCGTCCATTGCATCAAGTGCGGCAATGGCAGCATTAACGCGGCTCAAACAGTTGTACAGACGCACCCACATATCGTTGATATTCCAGTTGGTGGTCATAATACCTTGACTTACCTCTAACTGGTGGAACACATCACCGTCGTTCTCCGATATACCGCCTTTGTAGGCATCATCGGAACGGACATCAAAGTTCCACATAGAGAACGAAGAGTTAACATCCTCTGCCGAGATAAACACGGCATAAGCGGAGATACAGATATTGTCAATATACTGCGGGTCATTCACTTGCTCCTCACTCAATATACCTTGCGGCGTGTCCTGATTAAGAAAACCATCGCAGGAGGTCAATAGCAAAGAGCAAAGGGACAAAGTACCAAGTACTATTTTATTGATTGCTTTCATAATGATTCTTTTTTCGATATTTCGAGATCTCGATATTTCGTTATTTCGATATTTCGAGATTATCAATTAGAACGTTACTTTCGTTCCCAAGGTTACGGTTAACGGGATCGGATATCTGAACTTAGGTGAGTGGATTGTGAACACATTCTGCGCTGAGATGAACCAACGCCAGTTCTCCATCATCATTTTCTCGCAAGCACTCTTAGGTAAGTTATAACCTAACTGCAGGTTACGCAGTTTGAGATACGAACCATCCTCTACGAAATAGGTGCTGACACGAGTCTCATTGTTGTTATTATTGGTTGAGAGTGCCGGTATATCACTATTAGGATTGGTGGGGCTCCAAGCGTCTAACACGCGAGTACCTTTATTCAGGTTAGCCACGTTGATACCGCTCCAGAGGTCGGTCTGTTGCTTGAAATCTTTGGTGATAACCTGCTGACCTCCCACGCCTTGAAAGAACACGGTCAGGTCAAAACCCTTGTACTCGAAGTAGAAGTTAGCACCGAAAGCAACGGCAGGAATAGGCGAATATATCCACGTTTGGTCTGCTTCGCTGACCACGCCATCGCCATTGATGTCGCGGTAGCGTATCCTGCCTAATCCTGCGCCTTCTTGAATGGCATGGTTATCTATATCTTCTTGACTCTTGAATATACCATCGGCTATATATCCCACCTGCGAACCGATAGGATGTCCTATTACCGACTGAACACCGTTACCGCCGAATTTACCGCTGGCTGCAACAGTTCCGGGCATATCTACTACCTTATTATCGTAATGCGAGAGATTGGCGGAGATGTCATATTTGAATCCGCCTTTGGTTTGGTTGCGGTAGCCTAACTGCAACTCCACACCCATATTATCCACCGCTCCGGCATTCACCCATTGTGAAGCACCTTCACCCATAACGCCGATACCGGTCATTTCCACCAAAATATCGCTTGTCTGCTTATA
The DNA here is from genome assembly GCA_947167395.1 of uncultured Bacteroidales bacterium. GTDB lineage: Bacteria > Bacteroidota > Bacteroidia > Bacteroidales > Paludibacteraceae > Colicola. The sequence continues at coordinate 7,628 of CAMVHW010000015.1, read as the reverse complement.
GAACCAGTCGAACGAACCATAGAAAGTCTGTTTGAACAGCGAAAAGTCCAGACCTACGTTGGTTTGCGTGGTTGTTTCCCACTTGATGTCGTCGTTACCTATCTGTGTGCGACGGAAACCTGAAGGCAGTATGCTACCGCCATTAGTGCCGGCGATGTCATAAGACGTACCATAACTCTGACCGCCGTTCTCAACCACACCATAGTTGGAATCATAAATCGTATAACGAGCAGTTGCGATAATGTCTTGGTTACCTGTCTGTCCCCACGAAGCACGGAGTTTCAAGTCATCAAGCCACGAATTGGTTTCAGCCATAAATTTCTCTTGGCTGATACGCCAACCCGCCGAAACAGAGGGGAAGAAAGCAAAGCGGTTGTTCTTACCAAAACGGCTTGAACCGTCATAACGCATAGTGAGCGAGAGAAGGTAGCGGCTGTCGTATGAATAGTTGGCTTTGCCAAAGAAAGAAACGAGCGAGAAACTGTCTCCGCCACCGTAGGATTGCGCCTTGCCTGTTCCGGCTGAAGGCCACATATATGTCGGTTGGAGGACTATGAAATCCTCTTTATAACCGGAGAACCACTCGTTAATCTGGCGGTTCAACTCCGTACCCAATAGGAAATCGGCTCTATGTTTGCCTACTTCAAGGTCATAAGTGATAATAGCGTTCCACATCCACTTGGTCCAGTGCTCTTGTTTAGCCTCCACGGCGTTCTTGCCGTTGGCTACCACTCCTTCCATAATAGGATAAGTGAAGAAACGTTGTTTCTTTTGTGCATAGTCAATACCTGCCGTAGTGCGTATGTTCAGTCCCTTGATAGGATTGATGTTAATAAACGCATTTCCGAACAAACGCCAATAAGCATAGCGATTGTCTTTGTTACGTTCAAGTATGGAAAGAGGATTCTCACGCTGCGGAAAACCACTTGACGAAGGAGCCTGTGCCAAATCTCCATTAGTGTTATACACAGGCAGCAATGGGTTGTATTGCAGCACGCTTTCTATATATCCGTTAGGAGCACTGACCTCCGACGTACGGTTGAGTGTGAAGTTCTCGCCTATGGTAACCATATCGTTGAACAACTTATAATCACTATTTATACGTGCCGAGAAACGGTCAAAATCAGAGTTCTTGATTATACCATCGTTCTTATAGTAGCCGAGCGAGAAGAATGAACTTCCTTTCTGACCGCCATTGCTGACCGACACGTTATAGTTCTGTATCACGCCGGGACGCGTTACTTGGTCAAACCAATCGGTATTGCTGACAGGTACAGTACCTGCTGCGTCAAGATACTTGTTTAGCGTAATGTTATTGAGTACCGGCTGTCCTTGCTCATTATATCCCCAGTCGTAACGATAGCCAAGCACGTTGGTGTTAGGGTCGGCTATACCGTCATTGATATAAGCCTGCCACATAGCGCGACCAAACTCTTCCGAGTTGAGCACTTGCATACGATTAACATAGTTCTGCACTGCCACCGAAGCGTCCAACGTAACGTTCAACTTGCCTTCCTTACCTTTTTTCGTTGTGATGATAATCACGCCGTTGGCGGCGCGCGAACCGTAGATAGAAGCCGAAGCAGCGTCTTTAAGCACCTGAATAGACTCGATGTCATTCGGGTTCAACTCGTGCATACCTGATGTGGTAGGCACACCATCGATAACGTATAGAGGGTCTTTGCTCGAGTTCAACGAACCCTCACCTCGAATACGTACAGTGGCACTACCGGAAGGACTACCATTGGCTTCTATGTTCATACCGGGTACCTTACCTTGCAATGCCTTCATCGGGTTATTCTCCTGTTGTTTCTCAAGGTCAGAGGCACTGACAGCAGTAACGGCACCCGTCAGATCTGCCTTGCGTTGCGTAGTATAACCCGTTACCACTACCTCTTCGAGCAACTCGCTGTCCTCAGACAGGAGCACATTCATATTTGCCGTTGCAGCCAACGTCTGTGTAGCATAACCTACATAACTGATAACCAACGTTGCGCCATCGGCTACCTCTAACGTAAAATTACCATCGAAATCGGTAATCGTTCCGTTAGTAGTACCTTTTTCCAATATACTTGCACCGATAATGGGTTCGCCGGTTGACTTGTCAATGACCACACCCGAAATCGGACGAGCCAACGACACAACGGCACACATCATCAGCAGCCAAGTAAAAACAAGTTTTGTTCTCATCATAGTTTCATATTTAGTTTATTTTAAGTTCTCGGGCAGAACAGGCATTGCACCTATCTGCGTGCATACAAAGGCAGACACTTCCACGGCTTTCTTATGAGCCTCATAAATAGACTTGCCCAACAGCGTCTGCGCCACAAAGGCAGCCGTGAACGAGTCGCCTGCTCCCACGGTGTCTGCCACATCCACTTTAGGAGTGGCTATATAACTCTCCTCCGTGTCGGTGAACACATACGAACCGATGGCTCCGCAAGTGAGAATGAGCATCTGCAAGTCATACTTGGCTATCAGGTCGCGACATACACTGCGAGCCTTATCTCTGTCCTGCGCAATCAGTTTGCCCTCTATAGTAGGCTCACCAAGCAACATCGTTGCCACCACGTCCAACTCTTCGTCGTTTATTTTAAGCACATTGGCGCGATGCAGGCTCTCCGCTATCACCTCTGCCGTGTACCATTTTTGACGCAAATTGATGTCAAAAACGCGTAACGCACTACTCGGCGCAGCATCTAAAAAAGCGTGGATAGTCTTACGACTGGTTTCAGAGCGTTGAGCCAACGAGCCGAAACAGATGGCATCCGCTTGACGTGCAACTACAAGCATTTCGTCTGTCAAAGGGATATTGTCCCAAGCCACACCAAGACATATCTCATACTGCGGAACACCTTTGGCATCCAAGGTTACCTTGACCGTGCCCGTAGGCTGTTCCACAACAGGAAGGATATGGTTGAGATTAACCTTCTCAAAGGTCTCCACTATCTCTTCGCCCAACTCGTCATCACCAATAGCGGATATAGCCCAACCCTTCAAGCCGAACTGATTAACATGGTACGCAAAATTGGCAGGAGCTCCACCTAACTTGCGACCCTCAGGCAGGCAGTCAAACAACGCCTCACCTATACCTATTACTGTCTTATCTTTTGCCATTTCTTATTTTATTTTAAGGGTGTAACAACTAAGATAGATAGCACCGACAGCCATTACCAACACAGCACCTATCGTGCCTGTCAATTGACTGGCATAACCCATAAAGAAGGGGAAAACCGTACCGCCGAACAAACCCATAATCATCAACCCGGACACCTCGTTCTGCTTCTCCGGCTCCGACTTCAATGCCTCTGCAAAGATGATAGAGAAGATATTGGAGTTGCCGAAACCGACAAGAGCAATACCCGTATAAAGCACAGCCTGCGACTGACCTATACCCATCAGCACCATCGCTGCCACAATCATCAATGCCGAAATGGCAAAGAACGTTTTCGAGCGTACATAACGCAAGATAAACGAACCACTGAAACAGCCTATGGTACGGAAAATGAAATACAACGACGTGGCAAAAGCCGCTTTATCCAAAGTCCAACCAAGACGCTCCATAAGCAGTTTGGGAGCCGTCGTATTAGTACCCACATCGATACCCACATGGCACATAATGCCCAAGAAACAAAGCAACACAAAGGGATGACCAAGCAACTTGAAGCAGTCCGCAAAACTCGATGCCTTGCCCGACAAAGGCTGCTCCTCAATCTTTGTCAGATATAGGAATATAGTAGCCAATATGCCTATTACCCCATAGATAACGAAGACGATACGCCAGTCCAAACCGAAAGAAGGAATAGCCTTTACTGCACCCCAAGTCATAATAATAGGTGCCATAAACGATGCTATCGCCTTTACGAACTGACCAAAAGTCAGAGTCGAAGCCAACTTATCGCCGCTGATAAGATTGGTAACCAAGGGATTCAAACTCGTCTGCATGATAGCATTACCGATACCGAGCAGCGAGAAAGCAATCAGCATCAGGTAATAGCCATTGCCGAAAAGCGGCAGTACCAACGAAAGCAGGGTTACACACAAAGACACCAACACCGTATTCTTCCTGCCGATACGATTCATCAATGCCGATGTCGGAACAGAGAAAATCAAGAACCAGAAGAACACTAACGAAGGAATAAAGTAAGTCTGTGACTCGGTCAGACCAAGGTCTGCCTGCACATGATTGGATGCTGCACCTACCAAATCCACGAACCCCATCGTGAAGAAAGCCAACATAACAGATAAAAATGCGCCAATAGAAGTTTTCTTTTCCATAATTATAATAGATGGTTAAAGAGTTATAGTTCTATGAAAATCAATAGTTAATATCATATATAGCGGCTTTTCCGCCTTGCACATCTATATGATTATAAGGCTCTGACGGAAAGACAAGATTAGTCATTGCCCACTCGCCGTCAGTGCCGAAAGCCTCAATGGAGCAGTGGTCAATGAAAAGAGTAATATGATGTGTGTCGTGATGTACAAACAACGGAGCAGTCGTGTGTGCAGCAAAATCTTGCGAGAACGAACAATCCCCCGAAGCCGTGCGATCCATCGAGAAAGTCTGACGATGAGCGTCCAAACTCATCACCACCTTCTCACCCTTTTCGTTAGAAAGCGTGATAACCGCATTCTGCTTACCATCCAACTCCAACTCAATGATAGCAGCATCGCCAAGTACTTTAGTCTGCTCACCCTTGATAGCCAACAATTCAGGCGAGGGCATAACTCCAACGCGCCACTCACCCGCATCGTCCTTATAAAGACTCAAATCCCTTGCAATGGTGTTCTGCGAACGGAAAGCCACGGTAGGCAGGTTGTTGGCATACTGCCAGTTGGACATCCAACCTATGGCTACTATACGATGATCGGGAGCATTGTTCCAAGTAACGGTGGCATAATGGTCTTTACCATAGTCAAGCCATTTTGTTTCATTAGGTTCGTCAAAACAGGTAAAGGTCGTGCCGTCCCACTCACCCACGAAATACTGCGTTGCACTACCGCCAAACAGACCGCCCGGGTTGATATTGAGCAACAATACCCACAACTCACTTGCCATCTTGCCATTTATCATTTGCTCACTCTCAAGCGGCATCTTAATCAAGTCAGGACACTCCCACACGCCGCCGTGACCTCCATAGGTGGCACCAAATGAACTCTCGTATTGCCACTCGCGAAGGTTGACAGACGAATAAAAACGTACTTCTTGTTGGCATGCCAAAATCATTACCCAACGGTTAGTCTGCTCGTCCCAAAACACTTTCGGGTCACGAAAATCTGCAATATCGCCCATAAGCACAGGATTGCCTTCGTATTTTGTGAAGGTCATACCGCCGTCTTGGCTATAAGCAATCGACTGGTGCTGACCACATATCTCCGACTGCGTATAGATAGCCACTACGACATTCTCACCGAAACCGGCGGTGCTATAGCGGTCAATAACTGCCGAACCGGAAAAAATAGTACCTATCGAGTCTGGTGCTATGGCTATTCCTTTTTGTTCCCAGTGAATCAAATCAGGAGAAACGGCATGTGCCCAATGCATAGGTCCCCACGTAGTACCAAAAGGATTGTGCTGATAGTAGAGATGCCACAAATGAGTAACATCATCATAAAACATACCATTAGGGTCATTCATCCAATTCTGCGAAGGTGAATGGTGATACACCGAACGAAAAGGCTCATCAGTAAGGTGGCGAGCAGGCTTATTGCTGCAACTTGTCAATACAATGAGTAAGATTGAGAAAAGAAAGAGAAAAGAATGTTTCATCGTCATTTTCATAATTTTTATCGTACAGTATTTATTATTTTATATTTTCGACACATCAATACTTTTTTGCCACTTTGAGATTGCAAAAATATGTTTCACTTACATAGTAATATAAATAACAATGTTGCAAAATATGACACGTATGTTTCGCTGCAACAAATCGTGCATATTTTGCAACATTTTTAGCAGAATCAATATCTGCTGATATAATACCCGATAATCGGTCTAATAACTAAATTTTGGTTATGTCATCGCTCGCTCGGCAAATGACCAAAGTATTCTTTATAACATTTGCTAAAATATCCGGGACTGGAAAAACACAGTTCCATCGCCACTTGCTGTATGGTCATATCTGTTGTGCGAAGCAGTACGTCAGCCCGCATAAGTCGCTGTTCGCGTATATACTCCAGCGGTCCCTTACCTGTAATGGCTTTCACGCGACGGAATATCTGCGTGCGACTCAACCCCAATGCACTGCCTAAAAATTCCACATTAAGGTCAGGATCGGTCAAATGGTCATTCACTATCTGCTTCATCCTCTCTGAAAAAGCCGCATCCTTTTGGCTGACTTGTATAGCCTCCTGTACCTCTTCCAACTGCGGAATAATATCACTATCTATTTCTTTCTTTATAACACGTTGGGTATAGAGCAGGAAGAATAGTGCTAACAGAAAAAACAATCCGAAAAGAAAAATAGAGAGATTATAGAAAAACTTACCATTATTGATTTGCTGCCACCTTTTCTCCGACTGTAATTGCACAATATGCAGAGTTTCCAAATCGTGCAAACGCGCTTGATACTCAACCAACATCGGGTTGGCTATGCGTGCATCTATCATAATCGTTTCCAATACCGTATCGCGCACAAACGGTTCGCCTGACAATATACGCGCAGCAGTCTCAATAATCAAGTCGCCACGCGAAGGATAAGTGGCTGAACACTCTATCGTACCTTCCATAATAGCCTGCAAACCAAGCATTATACCATCTACTCCCATTATATGTACACTGCCTTCAGCATAACCCGTCGCATCTCTCACAGCCTCTGCCGAACCTATTGCCATAAGGTCATTCTGCGCAACTATGGCATCTATATGCTTATGCTTGTAAAGATATTCGCTCACAACATCATACGCACTCTCTTTGTACCAATACCCGATTACCGACTCAATCTGAGGTTTAATACCACCTATTTCCGCCAGTCGGTCGGTCATTCCTTGATGACGCAATGTGGCAGGAGTAGAACCGGTCAAACCGGCTACTTCCAACACTTGTATCGGCTCTTTTCTCTCCCCCTGCAAACTAATAAGCCATTCAGCCATCATCTGCCCCACACGATAGTTATCACCGCCTATAAAAGCCGTCCATTCGTCGCCCGATACACGGCGGTCTGCAACTATAACAGGTATCCCCGCGCGATAAGCACGAGCCACTGCCGGCTTGACCTCCTCCGCCTCATTGGGACTGACTATGAGCAAATCCACCTCCTCTGTGATAAAACTATCTATCTGTGAGCACTGAAGGACATTACTGCCATAGGCAATACGACGTGTGATAACCATCTCCGGATGCAACAACAACTCGCGATCCATTTCTGCGTTCATCTTCTCACGCCATGCATCGTCCAAACATTGGCTCACACCTATATGATACTGCCGAGGAGGAGTACTGCAACACGTCAGTACAGAAAGAAATATAAGGCTAATGATAATTATGTTTCTCATAATGCAATATATTTAATGTTGCAAAATATGCCTGTATTTTTGATATATACAAGAAAAATAATCAAATTCTGAAAAATTATTCCAATAAGTTCAATTTCAAATGTACCTGTTAAATCTAAATATGTTACTGT
>CAMVHW010000014.1 GCA_947167395.1 uncultured Bacteroidales bacterium | reverse complement strand
CTTTCAAGCCGCCAATCATAAGGTCTGTGTTCACGCTTTGACGACCTGAATAGCGTTCGTTTTGCAGTTGTTGTTCGGCATTGCGGAGGCTGTCCGCCTCTTCTTTGGCTCTAAGGTCGGCTATTATCTTTTCTGCCACGGCATACTGCTGGTCGGGGGTGAGTGTGGAGAGATATTGTAGCGAGTCTTGCAGTCGCACCGTAGTGAGTTGTGTAACCAAGTCTCCGAGCACTCCGCTCCGCTGCGTAACACGCTGATAGGCATCGTGGTCGGCAGGCAGAATCTGCGAAGCCTGATCATAGCAAGGCGCAGCCTGTTCGTACTGCATACGGTCAAAATAGAGGTCCCCCGCCGTTACTAAAATGCCGGATTTATCAAAGCCGTTTTTAGTGCTTTTGGCTATACCCTCTTCGTAGCAACGCAGGGCGTTGAGCGTATCGCCGTTGCCTAAATATATATTTCCCATAGCTCCATAGAGAGCGTCCAACACGTCTTTGTTCTTTTCCATCTTCACCATTGAGCGCAGGTTGTTCATTGCCTGAACAGTATCGCCTTGCAGTTCATAGTAACGCAAGCGTGCTTGGAAGTCCATCTCGTGGTTGGGCTGCATACCTATCACGTTCTTGTAGGCAGCCGCAGCAGCCTTCTTATTACCTTGCATTTGATAGATCTGCCCCAACACGAACTCAAAACGCGGCTTATAGAGACTGCGTTTTTCCTTGCGCATAGCCACCTTGATAAAGGGTACAGCCTCTTGATAATGTTTTCCTTTGAGTTTGATGTCGGCACTGACGGCTGCATACAGCGGTTGGTTCTCGCGTTTCAGGTTGTCGGCTTTCACCTTACCTATCATATCTTCCGCTTCGTACAGCCACCCTAATTCGGCATAGGCTCGCGCCACCCACACTTGACATTGAGCCACTATGTCAGGGTCGTTGGAATAGAGGCGACTGACATAATTAAACGTACCTATACTGCCAAGAAAATCACCTTTATGAAACTCGGCTTGAGCCAACAACAGCCACGCACGATACATCTGACTATTAAACTCTTTGTTTTTAAGCCAGTTGCGATAGGTAATATCGCCCATTCGTTTGGGGTCTTGCTGAGGTTTGGCGTGAATGGAATGGAGTTTGATACTCTTGCGACATTTCTCTATGGTCTTATCCATTTGGCTCACAGCCGCCTGTTGCGCTTTCGCGTTGCTGATGGGATAGAGAGCAATGACTTGCGAAAAGTCGTCCTCGTTGGCTTTATTGATAGCCGCCATACCCTCGTCGTAAGATATACGACCGTTGAAATACACATTATGCACCACTTTCATACCGTGGTAGGCACGCGAAGCACCTGTGTTCTTCGTTGTTGAGCAAGACGACAGCAACAATAAAGCAGCGATATATAACAGAAATGTTCTTTTCATTTTGACTGCAAACCTTTTATGTGGGAGGGAGCGGCAACAAACTCTTTGAGGTAGAAGGGCTCCAAATAGGCAACATCTTCTGTCATTCCTGCTCTCAACCGCCGATAAGCCAAGCCGCCCATTGAGCGAGCATCAGGCACTATATCTTCCACATAATGAATATGTTCGTCTTCAAGCAAAGCCCTGCATTTAGCCGCTCCGTCACCAAAATAACAGACCTCACCTTTACCAAGTAGCCATTCCTTGTCCGTTACCACGCGAGCCTCAACGCCGGTCATCTTGTTTAACATGCTGTCATACAAGGCGGTATATACTTCCATACGTCTTGCGTCCACCATAGGACACAACAACGAGGTTTTTTCCGCCGAATGATTATTGAGAAAGGAAGCACAGAGAACCTGTAAGGTAGGGATTGCCAAAAGGGGAACGGACAATCCGTAAGCCAAGCCTTTGGCTGTACTGACGCCTATACGCAAACCCGTATAACTGCCCGGACCCGAACTGACGGCTATACCATCTATGAGGCAATCGTAAGAACGAACATACTGCAACAACTCGTCTATATAACGAGGCAGGAGTTGGGAATGATTGACCGGACCGGAAGAAAAACGATAGGACAATACCTCGTTTTCGCCACACAAAGCAGCCGAACAACAAGAAGTAGAGGTATCTATGGTGAGAATAACTGAACGCATAACCTAAAAAAACGGCGGCAAAAATATCTGAAAACTTGTAAGTAAACAAGTACTCACATATTTTTGCCGAAAATTATAATACTTTTCACTTCACGATGAAGACCGTTCTTCTTGTTTTTGGCACACGTCCTGAAGCCATCAAAATGGCACCTGTGGTTAAGCAACTTCAACTTATGTCCGACTCTTTTCGCACCGTTGTGGCAGTGAGCGGACAGCACCGCCAGATGTTGGACCAAGTGCTACATATATTTGATATTCAGCCTGATTATGATTTGAACATTATGCAAGCGGGTCAAGACCTCTACGACATCACTTCGCGTGTTCTTTTAGGTATGCGTGACGTACTGAAAGAGGTTAAGCCCGATGTGGTAATCGTTCACGGCGACACCACCACCTCCACGGCTGCCGCGCTCGCCGCTTTCTACCAACAGATACCTGTCGGACACATAGAAGCGGGACTGAGGACATACAATATATATAGTCCGTGGCCCGAGGAGATTAACCGACAACTGACAGGACGCATAACCACCTACCACTTCGCCCCCACTCCGTTGGCGCAACAAAACCTCATACAAGAGCATACCGACCCGCATCGCATTATAGTAACGGGTAATACGGTCATAGACGCATTGTATATGGTGGTCGATAAGATAAAGAACGACCCCGACCTGCAAGAGGAACTCCGTTCCGTCCTCTTACAAGCGGGCTACGACACCTCTCGCACGGGACAAGGCAGACGGTTGGTACTCATAACAGGTCATAGACGCGAGAACTTCGGCGACGGCTTTATCAATATATGTACTGCCATAAGAGATCTTGCACAAAGATACCCGCAGGTGGATTTTGTCTATCCTATGCACCTCAATCCCAACGTAAGACGACCTATTCGCCAAGTCTTTGGCGACAGACTTGATACGCATAATAATCTGTTCTTCATTGAGCCGTTGGAGTATCTCAGTTTTGTTTTTCTTATGGAACAAAGCACTTTGGTTCTGACCGACTCGGGCGGCATACAAGAGGAGGCCCCCGGGTTAGGCAAACCTGTACTCGTTATGCGCGACACCACCGAGCGACCCGAAGCACTGCAATCAGGTACGGTGCACCTCGTGGGCACTGACTACCAAAAGATATTAAGCGAAGTGAGCACACTCTTGGACAATGAACAAGCCTATCGTCAGATGTCGCAAGCCGTCAACCCCTACGGCGACGGACACGCGGCAGAACGAATAGCACAGTTCCTGAAAAACATATAATCTATGATACCTAAGATTATACACTATTGTTGGTTCGGCGGCAAACCATTGCCCGAATTGGCACAGAAATGCATAGAGAGTTGGCGCACCTACTTGCCTGACTACGAACTCAGACTATGGAACGAGCAGACCTTTGACCTCGACTTGTACCCCTACGCTCGCGAAGCCTACGATAATCGCAAATTCGCCTTCGTTACCGACGTGGTAAGGCTATGGGCTTTGGAGAAGTACGGCGGTGTGTATATGGACACCGACGTGGAGATGCTGCGTCCGTTAGGCGACCTTATGCTCTTGCCTGCTTTCACCGGCTACGAAGCCAGTGTGAAGAACGCACCCGTAACAGGACTGATGGCAAGCGAAGCACACGGCGTTTGGGTGAAAGAACAGTTGGCGTATTACAGTCCAGACCGCCATTTCCTCAAAGCCGACGGCACGCTCGACCTCACGCCCAATACCATAACCATAGCCGATATAATGACAAAAGGAGGCTTCGTCATTGACGGCAAATACAGAGTGTATAAAGACAATATGCACGTTTTCCCCGTTGACTATTTCTGTCCGCTGACCAGTACCAGAGTGCTGAAAATAACTAAAAACACCTATTGTATTCACCATTTTGCCGGCTCGTGGGTGGAAAAAACACAGACACAACTGGTTAAAGAATGGATAGTCAAGCACCTTTTAGGCAGAAGACTGACCGACAAACTGATTAAAATAAAACGTAATCTACTTAACTCTAAACTCTAAACTAACCAACTTCTTTCAATTTTCAACCATGAACATAGTAGTATTCACCGGTGCGGGCATTAGTGCCGAGAGCGGACTTAGTACTTTCCGCGATTCAGACGGCTTATGGGAAAAATACAGTGTGGAGGAGATATGCACTCACGAAGCGTGGGAGAGGAATCCGCAGTTATGTGTAGATTTCTACAACGCTCGTCGCCGTGATGTCCTCAAAGCCCAACCCAATGCGGCTCACATAGCCATTGCACGACTGCAACAAGCCTTACCCGATACGCATATCATCACACAAAACATAGACGACCTGCACGAGCGTGCAGGAGCCAAAGAGGTGGTTCACCTGCACGGCGAAATCAAACTCCTTCGTTCTTCCATCAACGAGACAGCCACAGTCCCCTTACAAGGGTGGGAACAGCACTATGGCGACCGTCACCCCGACGGCTCACTGCTTAGACCATACATAGTTTTCTTCGGTGAGGGAGTACCCTATTTTCCGCTTGCCTGCGACCTTGCCTCACAAGCCGATATGATGATAGTGGTAGGTACCAGTCTGAACGTCTATCCCGCTGCCTCACTGCTGCAATACACCAAAGAGAACACTCCTATCTACCTCATCGACCCCGGCACACCCGCTATGGGACCATACAGCAAACGAATAACACATATACAACAGAAAGCCACCGAAGGAGTACCCGCACTCATTGACAAAATACTGAACTCTCAACTATAAACTTTCAACTCTCAACCATAGCCTATGTCCCCTATTCTCATAGATGAGTACGACTACCCGCTGACCGACGATAGAATTGCCAAATACCCTTTAAGCCAACGCGACCATAGCAAACTACTCATATACAAAGACCGGCAAATAGCGGAAGACCACTTCTATAACATCGGAAAATACCTTCTTCCGCAACCTCTGCTCGTATATAACAACACTCGTGTCATTCAGGCACGAATGGTTTTCCATAAACCTTCCGGCGCACGCATCGAGATCTTTTGCCTTGAGCCCGTTGAGCCACGCGATTACCAACTCGCGCTCGGCTCTACCGACTCTTGCACGTGGAAATGTATGATAGGCAACCGCAAGAAATGGAAGGAGGGCTTACTCTCAATTCAGGATCCGAGTGGCGGGAACATAGTTAATGCCGAACTATTGGAGGAAAAGGGCAACACCTACTTGGTACGCTTCTCGTGGAGTCAAGCCGACACGTCTTTTGCCGAGATATTGGACGCACTTGGCGAGTTACCCATACCGCCCTACCTCAATCGCCCTACCGAAGAGAGCGACAAGACCACCTACCAAACGGTCTATTCACGTATCAAAGGCTCGGTGGCAGCACCTACGGCAGGATTACACTTCACCACACCGCTGCTGCAATCGCTCAAAGAGAACGGCACTAACATAGCCGAAGTAACCTTGCACGTGGGAGCAGGCACTTTCCAACCCGTCAAAACGGCTGATGCCAACTTACACAAGATGCATACGGAAATAATCGCCGTCCCCCTGACGTCTATTTATTCCATACGCAATAATATAGGTCATATAGTGGCAGTGGGCACCACCTCTATGCGCACACTCGAATCACTCTATTGGCTCGGACGCAAACTGCTACTATCAGCCAATCCGCAAAAAGAAGAGATGAACGTCGAGCAGTTTGAGCCATACGCCGAACAACAAACATACGTATCCACTCGCGATGCACTCAACGCACTTATCGATTATCTGCAACTCACCCATCAAGACACACTGCACGCACAAACACAGATAATGATACGCCCGGGCTACACCTTCCGCGTGATCAAACAACTCATCACCAATTTCCACCAACCCCGCTCCACCCTACTCCTGCTTGTCAGTGCCTTCGTGAGCGGCAACTGGAAACAGATATACGACTACGCTCTCTCACACCAATTTCGTTTTCTCAGTTACGGCGATAGTTCCGTCTTAACCACCAATAACTACCATGATTGATACCCATTGCCACCTTGATGACCCTGTTTATCAAGACGATTTTGACCAATTACTTGCCCTGCAACAGCAAGCGGGTGTGGAGCGCATACTCGTTCCGGGCGTTGATGCCACCAACATACAAGCCGTCAGCGATGTATGTCTTCGCAGCAACGGCTATCTGCTGCCTGCCATAGGTATTCACCCGGAAAACATCAAAGACGATTGGCAAGACCAAATGCAAACTATTCACGACCACTTGTTTGCCCCCGACTCACCGTACATAGCCATAGGTGAGATAGGGTTGGACTACCATTTCGACACTACCTACAAAGCCGAACAACAACAGGCTTTCCTTCAACAACTCCAATGGGCTCAACAAAAAGACCTGCCCGTTATGATACACAGCCGCGATGCCACCCAAGACTGCTTGGACATACTGCGAGAAGTTCAACAAGCGAAACACATAGACGGCGTTATGCACTGCTTCAGCGGCAGCCTCGAAGTGGCAAAACAGATAGTCGATATGGGACTCTATCTCGGTATAGGCGGTGTCATAACCTTCAAGAACTGCCATCTCAAAGACTACCTTAATGCCATACCTTTGGAACATTTGGTATTGGAAACCGACGGTCCGTATATGTCGCCGGTACCTTTCCGAGGCAAACGCAACGAAAGTCGTTTTATGCACTATGTGGCAGAAGTGTTGGCTGAAATATACAACGTCAGCATTGACACTATTGACGAACATACAACTGCAAATGCCAAAACACTTTTCAACATTTCATAACAAAAGTAACGACTGATTTTCCTAAAATAAGTGAGTTTTGCCAACTACACTTATCAAACTCTATTATTTCACCATTTTCTTACCTTAAAGATTTGTTCAAACGGCTCATTCGATATTCTTTTGCACGCTTTTTCGCCCTTGTAGACGAGGATTTAAGAGATAAATGAACCTATTATGGGGGGGGGGGTAAAATGCTGATTATCAGTTAATTATCCCATGCGGTTGAATGGTAAGTTTTAGCAATACACAAGGATTTTTATTTTTACACCTTTTTTGTCATTCTGATCATAAAAGTCAGCACATATCTGTTGCCTTCTTATGGTTAGTTTTTCTTTTTGTATCTCCTCTCGCGTATGGTCAAAGCGACACATTGAGGCAAGAGAAGACGGAGGTGCTTGCACTTAAGAACAACCTGCTCTACGACGCTATGGCTACTCCCAATCTGCAAGTGGAGTTCCGCTTGAACGACCAATGGTCAATGGAGATAGGTGCAGGCTTTAATCCCTTCCCTTTGGACGACACCAAGTTCCCCAAATGGCGACACGTGGAGGCACATATAGCACCACGATACTGGTTCTGCCATACTTTCAATCGCGACTTTATTTCCTTTAATGTTGCATACGCCCATTATAATGTGGCAGGCGGCAAGTACCCGTTAGGATGGATATATAAGCCTGTTCTTTCTCATCGCTATCAGGGTGATGCCGTTATGGCGGGATTGAGTTACGGTTGGCATTTTGCCATATCGCCTCATTTCAGTATAGAGTTGGAGATAGGTGCCGACGCGGGCTACACGTGGTTCGATGAGTTTGAATGTAAGCATTGCGGTGATAAGACCAATCACGCAGCCCACTGGTTTGCTCTGCCCAAGGCAGGAGTGAACATATCCATTCCGTTGGGAGGCGACGAAGAGTCGCTCAATCGTCGCTGCGACTGCGAGAAGTACGCAGAGCAAGATACCATCATTCCCGAACCGATTGATACTATCGTTCCCGAACCTGTTGATACAATCGTTCCCGAACCTGTTGATACAATCGTTCCCGAGCCTGTTGATACAATCGTTCCCGAACCTATCGACACCATCATTCCTGAACCTGTTGATACAGTGCCCGCTGTGGTTGTTCCGGTTGTGGTTGTTCCTGAAATAGATATGAACAGCGAGGAGATTATTCGTCTGCGTTCGGCACTGCTGCGTGACGAGAGCGAATATGTGCCTTACGACATCAACTCCGCTATGAGTGCCGACCCGAGAAACGTGTTCGTCTTCTTCGATGTGGACGTAGCCAAGATGGATCGTCAATTCTTGCAGAACTCTGCCAAGATAGACAGTATAGTACATATATTGGGTCAGGCAGTGGAAGACACGACTATTCGTATCACTCATATACAGATAGTGGGTTATGCTTCGTTTGATGGTCGTTTGGCTTACAACGAGCGTTTGGCTCAGACTCGTGCCAACACCATCAAAGAGTATATGCAAAGCCTATACGACTTGGACGACAGTCTGTTCGTGGTATGCAACGGCGGCGAGAGTTGGGCAGAGTTAAGATATATGCTCCAAGATATTGAGTTTGAGGGCAAAGACGAGGTATTAAGCATAATAGACACAGAACCTAATCTCGATAAACGCGAAGCACTCATAAGACAACTTAACAACGGCAACACATACAGGTATATGCGTGACCGATTGAAACACATTATGCGTAACCTCGGCTGCATAACCATCTACTTTGAAGAAGTGAAATAGAACATTCTATAACAAACAAAAACAATTATTAACCTATTAACCAAAACAAAAAAACAATGAAATCAGTAAAGACTTTGTCTTGCCTTATGGCGATAGCCATTGCAAGCACAGTGGGAATGACTTCCTGCGAAAAGAAAACTGAAAACGGAACAGATGATGTTCAGAAGAAAGGTGTTGTAAAAACCGAGTTCTCCATTTCTCTGCCCAAACAGTTGAAGAACAACGCTCGTTATATGTCGGGCACCACCGTACAAAAAGACGGTTTAACAGACTTCCAAGGTATTACGGGTATCACCCTTATTCCCTTTGCCAAAACAACAGCGATAGAAGGAACCGACTCGCGTTTGGCAAGCAACATCACCACTCTTGGCGACGTTTCTCAAAGTGATATCGACCGTCCTTCAAGCGCAAAGGTCTATAACGACGTAAGTATTCCTCTGTCAACCGCTTCATTCTTGTTCTATGCCAAGTCAGGTGCTACGGGTACCGATTTTGAAGTAGGAGCATTGGATGCAGCCAACCTCACCAACAACAATCCTGCTGACTTCACCTTCAGTCTCAAACAGATTCAAGCAGACCCCAGTGCCCTCACTGCCACTTCTGCCAACGGCGGCAAACTGATGCAATACCTCACCAATATCGCCAACGCAAGCGATGGCGCAAAGGCTTGGTATCAATACACCAACAGCGACGACGAGTTTATGACTTCTATGTTCAATACCTACAAGACTATTAACGGTTTGAGTTCATTTGAAGTGGCACGCGTTCTGACCGACCTCAACAAGTCGCTCAAGCCTCTGCGTGCTTCCAACGCTATGGCTGACGCTGTTGCCACAGCCATCGCCGATGCCACCTATGCCACCGTTAACGCAAGCGACGAAGTGGAACTTATCAGCGCACTCAACAACTTCCCGCAAGAGAACAGTCTCCCACAAGGTTCGGTGAACATCAAATGGGACGCTTCAGGACATAAGTTCATTGCAGGCGACTACTCCAATATGGCTACTCTTGACAAGTATGTATATCCCGCTCAACTGTGGTACTATGCCAACTCAACCATCAAGGCTTCCAACACTTCCAAACAATCGATGTACGACAACACCAATAACTGGGCAACCGTACTTGACGCTCACACCGACGGTACCAGCGTTAACTCACGCACACGTGCCGTGGCTATCGTCAATCCCGTACAATATGCAGTTGCACGCTTTGACGTACAAGTAAGAGTAAAACAAACAGCATTGGAAGACAACAGTCTGACCGTGGAAGGCGAACGCACCGACATTGACTGCGTAGATGCAGGCTTCCCCATCAGCGCAATCCTCGTAGGCGGACAACAACAAGTTAAGTATGACTTCACTACCAACGGCGGCACCGAATACACTATCTACGACAACGTTATGGCAAGTGCCACAATGGCTGCCAAAGCAGGTACAACCTATTCGGATATGAACCATACTCTCGTTCTCGAAAACGGCACCAACGACGTTATGATTGCTGTTGAGATGACCAACAACACCGGCAAGGACTTCTACGGCGCAGCAGGACAGTTGGTTCCCAAGAACGGCAAGTTCTATGTAGTAGCCAAACTGACTGCAACAGACGCTACCGAGACAGGCGGACACGTGTTCAAACAAGACTACACCACCACCGCTCAACTCACCTTGAAAGACCTCAAGACTGCCTACAACACCATTCCTGACCTCCGTACTCCTGAATTGGAACTCGGTTTCTCAGTTGATTTGACTTGGGAAACAGGTCATAACTATGAGGTTGATTTCAACTAATCTCGACAAATAAATAATTAAACGTTTTGTTAAAGCAGCATTACATAGTATTGCTCCTTATGGTTCTCACCACCGCAGGTTGTAGTCTTATAGACGACGACCTGTCGGTGTGCGGAACCGACTATCTTATCAATTATCGTATGCGTCTGCTCACAGAGGTGCATACGGTGATTGACGAGAAACTATCGTCGGACATAGAGAAACAAGTGGCAGACACATTAAAGAAATGGGCAGACCCATACTTTTCAGGTCACGCCCACGACCTTGATATGAGTTTCTATTCCTTGGATGGAACCGACGAACTAATTCACCATAAGTTTGATATTATCAATGCTTCGCAGAAGTCATATACGCTCTATATACCGCGTATGAACTACCAACATTTGGCAGTGGTCAATACTTTCAACAATCCCTCTATAACCATTATGGGACTACAACACTCGGCTTCATTGCGCCTGACGCAAGCCGACAAAGACACACTGCCTTCGCACAACACAGCCGTCTATACCGCCCGACTGCCTATGCACATACCCGACACGGGTAATATATCCTTCGATGTACATCTCTATATGGCAAGCGCGGCAGTAGCATTGGTGGTAACTAACGAAACACTGACTAACCTGCCTACTCTCAAACGGGTACTGCTATGCGGTTCAGCGACAGGCTTTAACGTGAATGACAGTATATTCACTTTTGACGAGCCAAGCGTTATAGAAGCAGAGAAGGTGAACGACCGTTGTTTTGCCGTGGTGGCTTTGGCTTCCAAAGACAGCACCAACATCACTTCCGCTCCGGCAAGAAACAACACCGACACCGAAAAGGACAACTCGCTTTGGCAACTCAAAGTATATACTCAAAGCAAAGACAAGAGCATAACCGAGTCCGTACTCTCCGTCCACTACCCGCTCCGAGCAGGCACAATGGAGATAATCAAGGTAACGCTGAAAGAAGACGGTTCGGTAACACCGTCAAGCGGCTCGGAGATTGGTGCTTCGGTTACCCTCGACTGGAAACCCGGCAATGAATATATAACCATTACAGGCTGATAAACAGCATTGAAACAATATCTATACATATTACTGTTTGCCTTACTGCTTATAGGTTGTAGGGACACGGACGAGCCACAGCAGCAGATGAGCCTGCCCGTCTATTTGTCGCTGCCCACCAACGAGATGGTCAATACGCAACAAGCACCTATAAGAAAGGTGATTGGCGATCCGGGAACTACGGAAACATTCTTCTTTCCTAACTATGTATATTTCATTCTCTTAAAGAAAGTTGATAACGAATGGGTAATATGGCGCACGCTGGAACGCACACTCACCGACGACGACTGGAAAGCCACACACTACAGCGGCAGACTCAACACAACGGGCGACAGCATATATCAGTATAAGGAAGAGATAGTAATGCCTATGTCCAAACCTAAATTCGACGGAAGGATATATGCCATTGCTTCTGCCGAGCCGCTTACTTTCAGTCAGAGTATCAGCAGTATCACTAATCTCAGTCAGACCCTCAACCTGAAATTCAGCACCGCCTCCTCAACTATTCAGCATAACCTGCAACACGTCTATTCCACGCCGTATAACTATAATGTAGGAGGCAGTTATTACGGCTCTTTCAGCGGTATCAGAAGCACTGTCCCCCATGTGCAACTTATGCTCTATCACGTGGCAAGCAAAGTGGACATCAAATGGAACGTGACCGCAGACAAGCGTATCAACAAAGAAGACCCTTCGGCAGCGGTAAGACTGACCAATATGCAAGCACGATACCTCTTCAATGGCAATGCCTACTGCTTTATGCCGATGAGGAACACTGTCCCGACGCTGCCTACAGCCGGCTACTCCATTAACGACATCATCACTCCCGCCGACGAAGGTCTATGGTGGGAGGGACGAACATACTTCTATACCATACCCTATACGGTGGAAAGCGAAACACGCTATTTTCCTCTGCAAATGCTGATGCGCACTAACGGCACTTCGGGCTCCGGCTACCAACTTACGCTCAAGCAGCCCATAGACACCACCTCGGTGTTCGTACCGTGGATAAGAGGCAACTTCGTGTTCAATAAGCCATTGGATGACAAGACAGAAACAAAAATAGTGGAATAACAGAGAGGATGAAAAAGCAACGTAATTACCTGATATTACTTATATTCTTATGGCATCTTATGATGCCTGATTTGTCTTATGCACAAACCGACACCATACGCTATGTCCGCACCACAGGCAGATACAACAACGACGGATTGAGTTGGGCTACTGCCAAGAACAACCTTCAAGACGCTATCAACGACCTGCGCGACTACCTCAAAATCAACAACCTGACCTCCGGCTCGGTATATGTGGCAGCCGGCACATACGTCCCTACCGAATCAACCGAGTCGTCGGGCGGCTCTATGCTCAACACCTCGTTTAAGATATATGGTGGAATTCACGTTTATGGCGGATTCAATCCCGATTCGCCGGAAGCCAATCCCGGAGAAAGAAGGATGATTAACGGCAAGCGTTGTCGCGATAACTGGTCACGCTCTGCCGTCGGCACCACCTCCGAGGAGGAGATAGCCTCACAGTGGGATCTCAAATATAAGACCATACTGACGGGTAATCACTCCGACACGGAAGTCAAATTTGCCTACGACAGCATACGCGGACGTTTCAATACCGTCTATGCCGCCTCGTCCTACCACGTTGTATGGTTTGCCACCAATGGCGTTTATGCGACAAGCAATGACTCTTTGGCTCAACACTTTAAGCCTTTGGACTATCCGGCTTCTGTTGATGGCTGCGTCATAACGAGCGGCAATGCTTCCACTCGCAGCACCGCCAAACGCGAACACTCCTCATACGGAGGCGGTGCGTACCTCGTGGGTAATGCCGAACTGAGGAACTGCACCATAGAGCGGTGTAATGCCTCAATGAGGGGCGGTGGCGTTTATCTTGACGGCGGTGGCGTGGTTGAGTTCTGCTATATTCATACCTGCCAATCAGCGGGTGTAGGTATAGTACAAGGCTACGGAGGCGGCGTATGTATAGATTACGAAGGTCAGGTGGGACACTCCCATATAACTCAGTGTGCTGCACGTTGCGGAGGAGGACTATACATATCACACGTACCGTCGGAGTACCCCATCAATAGAGGAATCAGTTACTACTCACCTTTTGCCACGGCTTGCGTCATCAACAACAACACGGCTTCGGCAGAGAGCGGAGGCGTTTATCTTGCCGAAGGCGGTACAATCAACCACTGCACCGTAACAGCCAACAACTGCATAGGTCCGGACGTAACTTATTTCGGTCGTCGTCACGGTCGCTCAGGCGGTATATATATCCGCAACTGCGGTATGATATTCAACTCCGTCTTTTGGGGGAACCGCTGCGCCACCAACAGCGATATGCAGTTTGCCTCAATAAGACAAGTAAAAGACACAATCGAGCACAAGGTGTTCGTTTTTCATAGTGCTTTTATGAACCACGACATCTCCGACTGGACAGGCGTGCAGAAAGAGATGGTTTTTTCGCTTCATAAGAGCAATCTTCCCGTTCAAGGGACAGCCAATAACCATCCTTGCTTCTTTGCTCCCACTGTCAATCCTCTTGACTGGAATGACCCTGAATATAGAAACGCCGGTGTGTATTGCGACTTAGAGGCTGAACCTGATGTTTACCCCGGACCGCGTATATGGCACTTGACCTCTTTCTCGGCTCTCGACCAGAAAGGAGTACAAGTGGTGGACGCAGTGCAGGACGTATCACAATGGATTCGCCACGCTCATACCGACTATGGTGTGGTTACCAACCCCTTTGAGCCGGTTTCCACACTCGGCGCATTGGTGCGTCAACCCGACCCGATGTCTTATTCGCTCGTTCCGTCACAAGGATTAGAAGGCAGACAAGACGCAACACCTATACCGACACTCTTTATCGACCCTAATCGTAAGGGCGTTTTTGACGGGGAAGGCAAGTTCTATTACTCTCTGACCGAAGGCGACTCGTGGGACACTCCTATCAAGGACTTGGGTGAAGCCATTCAGTTCTTCCGCAGATACCTCATCGATGATGAGGGTGATAATCACCACTATATGATACCTGCTTTGGACGAGAATGGTCGCGCCACAGGCACTCCCACAAGATACAACTTTGTACAGATACTGGTCAAGGAAGGAACAATCAATACGGCAGGTACGGGCAACTATCTTGATAACAACATCCGTACGGCGGCTGTGCGTATAAACAGTCATATGCGCCTCTACGGCGGCTATCCGTCATCGCTTACAGGCACTAACACAGCAGGACGCAATCCACACGACTACGTATCGCGCATAACGTCCAACGTTACGGGTATAGGCGGCGAGAGAGGTTATGAGAACAACTCGGCTCACGTCATTGCAATGGTCAATGTGGAACACACTGTCATAGACGGCTTTACCTTATCCGATGCCAACACCCACAACATTACCCACTCCCACTCGGTATCGGCGGGCGGTGGCGTACTGATTAACAACGCTTCCACCGCGCAGGCAAAGCGTATCAATATGGTGGGCAACGAACTGCGTAACTGCGTGATAGCCAACTGCACCTCTCCCAAGGGAGCGGCAGTGTATGTCAACGGCGAACACAAGAAAGCCAACGGCGAGGTATGTTATGCCGAACTAAGAATGGTTAACTGTGTTGTGCGCAATAACAAGGCTGACTACGTTACCTCAGGCAGCACCATCACCACCTCTCACGGCGTAATCACAGCCAACGGACGAGCCTACATACACGCCGAACACTGCACCGTAGCCAACAACGTAGGTTACCCCTTCAAGGCTGACAGTAAATCGACGGATACAGACACTCCCATAGCCGACAACAATGCCGTACCCTATCACGGATATATACGTGTGGATAACTCAGCCATCTTCTGCAACTCCGACATAGTTTTGGACAATCGTGACAACTTGGGTTCGGTGGGACACGTTATGTCGGTTAACGAAGACGGACAGCAGTATGTGTTTGGTATGTATAATCTGTTCGATGCCGACATCTATCTGCATCGTCAGAATAGTGAGCAGCCTATCGGTTTCTTCCAAGACGGCTACACAGTGCCTCTTACCGACCATTTCCTGCCCGACGGAGTTACCTCTGTCTATACTCACGACATAGCGGCACTGCCCTCTAACAGCGCAGACCGCAATAATAGGTGTATCTTCACCCGTGATGACCTCGAAGCCACCACCTACCCCACCTTCCTCAATCCCGCACGTAATGTGGGTAATTCGGCTATGGGCGATATGGCTCTTTACGGAGGCAAAATAAGTTATCAGCCGACGACCAAGAACCCCTGCGTTAATGCTGCATACGAGAGTGAATACACAGTCATTAACGACTACGACCGCACCGATAACGTACGTCGTAACTATGGTGGTGTACCTGACGTAGGTGCAATGGAGAACACTGACTTACCCAAGGCAGGTGCGGTATTCTATGTTACGCCCGAAGGTGCCGGAAAGAAAGACGGCTCATCGTGGAACAACGCCATTGCCGGAAATACAGTCTATCTGCTTAGCAGCGTAGCGGGACCTGATTTGGCTGACGGAGACTACATTGATGCCACACCCACTTGCGACCGCGTGCTTGACAGCGAAGGCAACCCGATCCTCACCACCAATGAGAAATACAACGGCGGTTGGGGTAGAATATGGTACACCGACAAGCGGACAGGGGCTACATCCACCACTACCACCACTACGGCATGGGTTACGGAGAAAAACACGTATGTTGGTGGTCCGCAAGCAGGTCAGACGATAGTAGTACAAGACGGCTCTACGCCGACAGAGACAACCGAAACGAGAATAACCGGTAGCGGTTCGGTCGCACCCGGCTTTACCGCCGGTTATGACTACGACCCGCGCTATCCTTATGGCGAGATTTCCGGCGCGTCGCGTTCTTTCTGGCGTGCCAATCCTTACCATAACGGCACTGATTGGAACAACGCTGCCGATTATGCAGACAAGGAGGCCTTTATCGCTGCTTGCAATGAAAACGGTTGGATTAAGAACACCAGAGCAGAGCGCTATGTGGGCGGCTTGCAATATGCTGTAGAGAAAGCCTCGGCGTTCAACAAAACAGAACACAAAGATTCCGTGCAAGTATGGGTAGGCGCAGGTAAATATACCGACTACAAGGGCTTTGTGATGCGCGACAGTGTAACAGTGCTCGGTGGTTTCCCCGCAGGCAAGTATCCGGCTCCCGGTATGTCGGAGCGTCAGGCATTGATGTCGGATGTAATCAGTATCCCTAAATCAAATCCGGCACAAAAATACGATGCTGCTGACTATGAGACCATTCTGCAGATTTCGGATGAAGACCCGAATGTGACAGACCGTCGTGATTCGCTAAATGCCGCTGCCGTGAAGTATTGGGACGATGACTATGCCTGCTCCGAAACAACCGATACACACAATTATGCCTATAAGACACGCAATATAACCAATACTTGGAGATACACCTCCGTTGAGACGGATGTGACCACTGATTATATATATCATCCTACTTTCGATGGCTCTTCTAACCTGCGTGACCAGAAAGCCGGTGTATCCGGGCACAAAGTATATGGAGCATCTCCCGCTCCGGCAAATAAGGACTATTGGCATTTTACGTATCCTACAGAGCCGGAATACTACTATCTGGAGATAACGCCTCAGACAGGAAGTCTGCGAATATATGATTACGATACGGGGGAAAGTCTCGGACAGCAGAATTCAAGATGGTTCCGCTCCAGCAATGGTTCTCTGACAGGGGAAAAAATGTATCATGCCATGAAAAACATGGAGGCAGGAACCTACAAGCTGACCCTGGATATGATGGGTGGATACCGTGCCGGTAGTCCTTTTGACATCACTACGCCGTCCAATATCTATTTGCATATTTTAGATGCTTCAGGAAATGACTTGACCGATTCGGTTTTGTTGAAATGCCGTAGTTATAAAAGTCCTACCGACAACACCGCTTCTAATGTCCGTCTTACTGCCTT
Source organism: uncultured Bacteroidales bacterium (assembly GCA_947167395.1). Classification (GTDB taxonomy): domain Bacteria; phylum Bacteroidota; class Bacteroidia; order Bacteroidales; family Paludibacteraceae; genus Colicola. The sequence continues at coordinate 1,281 of CAMVHW010000014.1, read as the reverse complement.
CCGCAAAACGATAGAGTTTACGGCTCCCGGTTCCGAAGATGTAACGATTATGGTGGAGGTATTGGACGGTACGAAGAATATAGGAGATACTTACCCGAAAACACCGAGTGGAGGAGACCCTGACCCTATACCGTGGAATTATAAGTGGGATAAAGGAACAGAGGCTAACCCGAGTCAGGCTTGGGGAACGAACAACCCGAACCGCCGTGAGTTCTTTATCACCAACCTGAACTTGAAGAAGGTGGATGAGACTCAATCGTCTTATTCGCTTGCCGATGAGGATATAGAAGTAGTGGAAAAAGATACCATTGTACCAGACCAGCATGCATCGGAAATCAATGCCTCTACTTTTTATGAGTCGAAGAAGCACCGTGTCACGCTCCGCAAGCGTGTATTGACGATGCCGGATGTGTGCGTGCCTACCTATGGTGCCGGTTCCGTGGGTGATCCAGCAGATAAAAGTAACGGAAAATTAGCCGACGCTTTGGCGCACACCGACCGTGTATTCGGTCCAACGAAGGCTTTGCGTACCGCTGCCACGCTTACCAAAGAAGAAGACCCGCACTATGTAGAATATAACGAAGCCAACTGGGACGGCTTTACTATCCGTCACGGATTCCTCACCGACGAAGCGATGGCGCACGGAGGAGGTGCAGGTGTGAATATATACGAAGGTGCACACCTCAAAAACTGTATTGTGATTAACAACATGTCCCACTGTCCGCGTGTGAAAGGTGGCGGACTCTTCTGCGACGGTGCCACTTCGACTATTGAGGGTTGCTTTGTGCTCAACAACCAATCCACGTTGAGTTCAACGCTGACAGCCAACCAAGCTCAAATTTTCGCCGGCGGTATGTTCATGTACGAGGGTACGTGTTTCAACTCCCTCTTCGCCAATAACTATTCTTACGGTTCGTCAGGCGGTGTAGGATTCTGCGTAGGACGTTTCTTCAATAACACCATTGCGTATAATACAGCCACCTTGGTGGAAGGAAGTGCAATCAGCGGTGGCGCTATCTCGTTAGCCACGGAATCCAACCCGAACCTCTTTGTGGCAAACACCATCGTCTTCGGTAATAACGGTATAGCCATCCGTGACCGCGATGCCAATGTTGCGAAAGTGAATCCGTTCCTATATTGCTATATCCAGTCCGCAGTCGCTCAACCGCATAATGCAACCCTTAAAAATGTAACCAACTGGACTCCATCTGCAACAGGCAACTACGGTACAGGTAACACCTTCCTCAACGGTGTTGCTCCTTCGGCAGACAATACGCCTTT
>CAMVHW010000013.1 GCA_947167395.1 uncultured Bacteroidales bacterium | reverse complement strand
GGCCTGCAACTCCGTCGGCATGGAGACAGTTTCTTGCGTCAGGATCAGTTTGCCGTTGGCGTCAACCTTGCGACCATCGTTCTTCTTCTCCTCGTTTTTTGCCCGTGCCGCCGCCGCAACTCGAAGTCAATATACCCATCGTCCAACTCCGTCAGCCAGAAGTCATCAACGCTATCGCGCACAAAGACGCTATCGACATCACCTTCGACAAATATATGTTGCCTTCGCTACTCAATACCGATAATATCTATGTAATGGCTGACAACCAAGTTATAGCAGGCTCTGTCGTACTACTCAACGAGCAACATCCCTACAATGACAACACGACCTCCTATGCATCCAAGATACGCTTTGTGCCCGAATCGGAATTCACGGCAAAAGAGATTACACTCACTATCAGCAACCGCGTACATAGTTATGCCGACGTACCTATGGCGCAGACCTTCCAACAGACCTTTGACGTGGACGGAGTAGGAGTAGTCGAACAAGCAGCCCTTCCCGTGCCTTCTATTGAATCAGGTTCGGAAGTGCTGCTCGGTACCGAACTGTCCATCACTTGTCCTACCGAAGGTGCCACCATTCGCTACACTCTGGACGGTACAACCCCCGACTGCCTTAACGGATTGGTTTATAAGACTCCTATTCTCCTCTATGGGCAGCAGCAAATAACCATACAAGCCGTTGCTTGTGCCGATGGCTATAATCAGAGCGACGTGGCACAATGGACATATACCTTCGTCGAAGTCAAGGACGATTTGCAGACCGCCGAGCAAACCCCACAACAACCTACCAAAGTGCTGCAAAACGGACATATATACATCCTTATGCCCGGAGGACAGAAATATACCGTCGTCGGCACACAAGTAGAGTAAGCCTTGCCCGAATCACGTTAACAAATCAAGCACAACATCCCTTCGTGTTGTGCTTGATTTATTAACGACGGATAACCAATTTATCATCCTTTTCAAAAATTCGAAATCTTGTACTCCCAAATGCAAAACAACACCATCTCCCCTTAAAAATCTTGCAATTAAAAGCAAAGATTTTTGTACTTAAAAAAATAGTCTTACTCTTGCGCTCACTTTTCGTTCGACACTACTTCTTATGGCTGCAAAAGAGATAAAACAAACGGCTAAACTCTATTGTTTTAGGGCTCTGCATTTCGCCAAACATCTTCTTACCGCATTCAATACCAAAGGTGAAGGCATTCACTCACCATACCTCTTCTATTGGGTCAGATATTATATGTACGACCATAACCGATACTATATCTGGCAACACATTGAACAACAAAGACAAGTATTGCTTAATAACCACCATTCTCTATCCGTAACAGACTTCGGTACAGGCGCTAACCGACCTTCCGAAAGAACAATAAGCAGCATAGCCTCCACCTCTCTGCAATCAAAAAAGTATGCTCAACTGCTCTTCCGATTGGTACAATATGTAGGTGGTAACCATACTCCTTCACCCAAAAAACATACTCCTCTTAATATAATCGAATTGGGAACTAATCTCGGCATAACGACAGCCTACCTCGCTGCGGCTCATTCGCTTAACCATATTACCACTTTCGAGGGCAGCCAATCGCTCATTGATGTGGCGCAATCAGTATGGAAGAATCTCAATCTCAATAATATATCTGTCGTTCAAGGCAACATCGACCTTACTCTTCACACCTCACTTCATTCGCCCATTGACATAGCATATATCGACGCTAACCATACGTATGAAGCACTGATTGCATATTTCAATATGCTCCTCCCATATACCTCACGTAAATCGGTTTTTGTAATTGACGACATCCACTCCACGCCGGATATGCAAAAAGCATGGAACGAAATCAAAAATCACAACAAAGTTACCACCACTATGGACCTCTATCAAATAGGGCTCGTCTTTTTTGATACCGACTACCTCCATAAACACTATCGACTGCTTCTATAAATTCCTAACTATATGAAAATATATACCAAAACAGGAGACAAAGGACTCACTTCACTCGCTAACGGACACCGAGTGTCCAAAAACGACCTGAGACTGGAATCATACGGAACGGCTGACGAACTCAATAGTTGGGTCGGACTGCTGCGAAGTCGTATAGGCAGTGACCGACAAGAACAAATGCAATGGATACAAAACAAACTCTTTAACCTCGGTGCGCTGCTCGCAGGAGCCGAAGGGGACGAGTGGATAACCAACAGAGATGTGCAGCAAATAGAAACGTGGATTGACACTATCCAAGCACAATTAGAACCACTCAAAGCATTTATCCTACCCGGAGGTAACGAAACAATCTCCACCTGCCATATTTGCAGAACTATTACTCGACGGCTTGAAAGACAAATGGTTACGCTCTTCCAAACCCAAACAATCAACCACTCCGACATCTGCTTGCAATGGGTCAATAGATTGAGCGATTTTTGGTTCGTTTTGGCAAGAAATATAGCACAAGACGAGAAAATTGACATTTTTTTGTGGAAAAAATAGCATAATGTTTGCAAGCAAAAAAAATACATAATACTTTTGCGCCCTATTTTTATAGAGCATACACGTTTATAATAACTACAAAAACACCAATTTACACTTTATGTATTGGACATTGGAACTTGCTTCTAAAATTGAAGATGCCCCTTGGCCGGCTACCAAAGCCGAACTCTTGGACTATGCCAATCGAATAGGTGCGCCTATGGAAGTGATTGAAAATCTGCAAGAACTCGAAGAGGAAGAGGAAGTGTATGAAAGCATAGAAGACGTTTGGCCTGACTACCCCACCAAAGAGGATTTCTTCTTTGACGAGGAGGAGTATTAAGCCCCTTATGCGGATTGAAAGTAGATATATAGTCCTCCTTTTCGGTTTCTGTTTGTCGATGAATTGCCTCTACGCACAAACAGACCCGCAAATGGGACAATATATGTTCCTTCAATCGTTGTATAACCCTGCTGCGGCAGGAGAAGATGATTTGATGCACATTGCCGGCTCACACCGAGTGCATACAACAGGAATGAGTGACTTGCCGATGACTACTTATTTCACCGTCAATGCACCTTTTAACATACTTAAAACGCAACACGCTGCCGGCGTAAAGTTCTTGAACGATATTTATGGATTGTTTTCCAACCAATCGTTTCATATTCAATACGCCTACAGACATAAAATAGGAAACGGAACACTTAGCGCAGGCATCGACCTCGGCTTCGCTAACATAAGTTTCAAAGTGGACAAAGCAAATCTTGACTCTATAGCCAATCTCGAACAAGACGGATACCACCGCTCGCAAAACGAAGATAACGCCATACCGCAAGCCTCCGGCAATAACGGCGTTACGGGTATGGGGTTTGACCTCGGGATCGGGTTGTACTATAAAGCACCACGATGGTGGGCTGCATTCAGTTTTAACCACGTCAATAGACCAAAAATTGACTGGAGCGACAGGACATTCATCACCCTCTATGGCACGCTTTATGCTGCAGGTGGATATAACTGGCGAATGCCTAACCGCGACTGGATGCTCAAACCAAGTCTGATGCTGATGACTGACTTTACTTCGTGGGACCTCAACCTGACGATGCTCGCAGAGGTGAAACAAAAATACAGATTCGGCGTGGGGTATAGAGCGGCAGGTAGCCTGAATATTATATTAGGTGCCGACATAATAAGCGGACTGCAAATAGGATATTCCTACGAACTGCCCGCCAATAAACTGATAAAAGGCTCCTATGGGGCACATGAGATATATTTGGCTTACGGACTTGATATCCTCAAACCAAAACGAACCAATCGATATAAGAGCATACGCTACTTATAACGCTTTTATGAAAATCATTGTGCGAGTGATTGTACATAACAACAACGAAACGAGACAAGAAAAAACAATATGAAACGTACGAAAATCTTTTTTCTTCCGGCTTTATTAGCGGTTATTACTGCTTGCGGTGGACCCAAAGGTGAACTTGTTGGCGTAGGCAAACCGTCTAACTTCCAAGAAACCAACCCATACGGAATGGTCTTTATTAAAAAAGGATCGTTTATGATGGGCGAAAACTCTCAATCTGCTATCTTCGGACAACCCGACAATCCGTTTATGACAACCGTCAACGCCTTCTGGATGGACGAAACGGAAATAACCAATAACGAATACAAACAATTCGTTATTTGGGTGCGTGACTCTATCGCATATACTCATCTTATCCTTGGTCCGCAGACCAATGGTGAAGGCGAAGAAGATGAAGATATGGAAGAAGGTATGGATAACAACGCTGCCCTAAGAAACAAATTCGCCATCATCGACCGTAGCGCACAAAACAGAAATAACGAAGATGAAGAAGAGGAAGAAGAAGGCGAAGAACAACCGCTGCAATTCCGTATCAACTGGAAACAGAAAATTCCTTGGGGAAGCAAGGACGAGACAAGAGGAGGTTGGCGCGCGCCAAGGTTCTATTCCGACGGAACGCTCAAAACTAGCGGACTACACTACCGTTATAGTTGGCGCAACTACGACCAAGCCAAACTGCTGAAAAATAAATGCAATGTTGCCAAGGGACAATACCCTAAAGGAGCAGAAGCCAGAGTGGATACCTTCTGGGTTGCAGAGAATGGCGAAATAAAAGATAGTACTATCGTTCGTCCGTTGCGTGAACCAAAAGACTTGCTCACTCATAAAATCATAAGCATATATCCCGATACAATGATTTGGATACGCGACTTCCAATTCGCCTACAACGATCCGATGATGCAAGGCTATTTCAATTTCCCCGGCTATTCCGACTACCCCGTTGTAGGTATCACTTGGGAACAAGCACACGCTTTCTGCCACTGGCGCACCAAATACTATCGAGACTATTATGGCTTTGAGTCGCACGACTATCGTCTGCCCACAGAAGCCGAATGGGAATATGCGGCTCGCGGTGGTCGCAAAATGGCTATGTACCCTTGGGGCGGTAACTACGCGCGTGACGCTAACGGCTGCTTCCTTGCTAACTTCAAGCCTTATCGTGGAGCATATAACGACGATACCGGTACGATGACTATGCGTGTCGCACAGTTCCGTCCTAATGACTTCGGACTCTTTGATATGGCAGGCAACGTGGCTGAATGGACTTCTTCGGCATTCAACCCCTCTACCAATACTTATGTCAACGATATAAACTCCAACTTCGAGTATATGGCTCGCAAAGATGACCCCGACATACTGAAATGTAAGGTCGTTAAAGGTGGAAGTTGGAAGGATATCTACTACTACCTCCAATGTGGCGTACGCACATATGAATACCAATATGAAAGCCGTGCATACATAGGCTTCCGTTGCGTCCGCTCATTTGTAGGAGATTAACATCATCAATCAATCAATTCGAAAGAAAGAATATAATTGTAAAGAAATAAATAAATTCTTAAATTTAATAAATAATATGGCACAAGACAAAAATTACCAGAGTTGGTACGAATCGTATGAAGGAAAGAAAGAAGGTAAGTTTATGCATTGGTATCACTCCTACCAAGGTAAGAAAGTTGTTAACTGGGTATATTCAGTAGGTGCATCTGTCGTTATCGTAGGTGCCCTGTTTAAGATTCTTCACTGGTCCGGAGCAAGTACCGTGTTGATGGTTGGTATGTTCACAGAGGCATTCCTGTTCCTTATAGGTACTCTTGAAGCCCCGCACGAAGAGTTCCACTGGGCTAACGTGTTCCCCGAATTGTTGGAGTTTGGTTCGCCGATGGAGCGTATTGAGCGTTCAAAAGAACAATTAAGCGCTGGTGATACAGTTGCTCGCGGAGGTAATAATGCTAATAATAACAACGTTGCTGCCAATGCCCAACCCCAACAAAATGTGCCTGTATTGGACGAAAAAGAGATGTCTGCACTCAAAAACGGTATCAACGACTTGGCTAAGACTGCCGTTCAACTCTCTGAACTCGGTAAAGTGGCTACTGCCACAACTCAACTCGCTGATAAGATGAACGAGGCAGGCGAAGCAGCAGGCAAGTTCGCTTCTTCGGCTACCACTCTCTCCGAAAAGAGCAACTCTTTGAGCGAGGCTTATTCCACTATTACCAACGATATGCAAGGTGTGGTGGAAGGAACAAAGAACTACCACCGCAACGTTGAAGACCTCGGTCAGAAAATCAACTCAATGAACTCTATCTACGAGATTCAACTCAATACTCTTAAATCACAAAACGAACAATTACAAGCCAACACCAACCAAATCAATGCCGTTGCCGCTTCAATGCAAAAAATGAGCGAATCGGCACAAGAGGCTATGAAGAACCACGCCGCATTTGAAGAAGGCGCAAAGAAACTGGCTTCGCAAGTGGCTGACCTTAACAAGATCTATGGCAATATGCTTACCGCATTGGCATAATGACATAGCAAAAGTTAAAAGTTATTGTTCAATAATTCTAAAAATCAATTTTCACAATGGGTGGAGCAAAAAACTGTCCGGAAACCCCGAGACAAAAAATGATAGGTATGATGTACTTGGTGCTCACTGCTATGTTGGCTCTGAACGTCAGTGCTGATATCATCAACGGTTATGCACAAGTTGACGATAGTTTGCATAGTACCATCCGTACCGTAGAAGCAGATAATTCACTCTACTACCGCCGTTTTGAGGCTGCTATGGCAGAGAACCCAGAGAAAACACGCGAGTGGTATGAACGCGCACAACAGGTAAGACAGAAGTCAGACGAGTTCTATACCTACGTACAGGATTTCAAAGACCAACTCGTTCTTATGGCTGACGGTGCCGACAAGGCTAAAAAGAATGCTACCGTTCGCGAAATGGGTAAGAAAGACGATACTAACATCCCTCACCAATATGGACTGAATGAGGGTAACGCAGCCAATTTGAAAGACAAGATAGTGGAGTATCGTCAGTTTATGGATCAAATCACCAATGGTAACAAAACCGGTGAGTTGAATGCCACATTTAATGTTGACAATTATGAGAAAGAAAATGGCGAAGTGGTTACATGGGAAGAGGCTTTGTTCCACGAAATGCCCGTGTGCGCCACTTTGACTATGCTTACCAAAATCCAAAACGATATTCGTACCGAAGAGAACGCCACTCTCGTTTGGCTTGATGCTGCAACCGATGCCGGTGACGTGCGCGTAAACAAAATGAACGCATACGTTATTCCCAAATCCGACTACGTTATTAAAGGTAATAAGTATTCGGCACGCATCATTATGGCAGGTATTGACTCTACTCAAACTCCTGACTATTACGTTAATGGTCAGCAAATCGGTAAAGACGGTATCTATGAGTTTATAGCCTCAGGGGACGCTGGTGAGCGTAAATATACAGGTAAGATAACTTATAAAACACCTGATGGTACTATTGAAGAGTTGCCTTTCGAGAGCAAATATACCGTAGGTGAGCCGAACGCCTCAATCTCTAATAAGCAAATGAATATAATGTATCGTAACTTTGATAACAGATATTCTATTTCTGTTCCCGGTGTTAAACCTGAACAGGTTAAAGTGGAAGTTCAAGGCGGTGCAACTATTAGAAGAGATGGTGGTGATTGGCTTATCAAACCTAACGATAAAGCGGAAAATATTACTATAATTGTTAAGGCTGATATGGACGGTAACCTTGCTCTTATGGGAGAAAATAAGTATCGTGTTAAGCCTTTGCCTAAACCAAGTGCTTTCTTCGTTGCTGATGGCAATACTATAGATGAGGGTACCTTGGCTAAAAAAATAATTACCTCTACATCTTCTTTTATCGAGGCAAGTTATGGCCCCGATGGTATATTGGACTTACCCTTCAAAATCACAAGTTTTGCCGTTACGGACGGACGTCAGACTTTCCAGTCCAAGTCTGATCACATGACGGCAGAGCAACGCAGACTGATTTCACAAATGGGTAGTGGTGATATTGTTACTATTAACGCTATTCACGCTCTGGGCCCCGATGGTGAAGACCGCAAACTGAACACTATATCGCTGAAGATTAAATAGTGAATTGATAAGAAACATAATAAGACAATTTTATGAAAAAAGTCGGATTATTGATAGTTTTGTTGGGCAGTATGCTTAGCCTTAATGCTCAGCCACCGGTACAGGAAGTCCTCTCTTTCTTTGATACCAACGGAACGGTACGTATGGAAACAGAAGAACTGAATAAAGCCGCTGACACATTGGTTACTGTCTTCCACCGTAAAGACGATATAGTATGGGCTCGTATGACCTATCGTATCATTGACTTACGATATAAACAGAACTACCAACTCTATTTTCCGTTGGAATTTAACGACCCTGTTTATAAGAGCCTGTTTAGAGTTATTATTGATGCTGTAACTGACGCTGATAAGCCGTTGCCAATTTACAGACCCGATAGAAAGAACTTTAAGCCGGCATTCAACGACAGTACAAGAGTTCTTCCTGAAAATATGAATTCTGAGAATTTCTTTGCTGCCGTTGACGCAGATGGTGTAATGGCTTCTATAGACGAATTGAGTGATGGTGGTTACTTGGTTTATTATGATTCAATACAGGAAAAATTGGTTGCCAATTTTGATAGATATCCCAATTATACTCGTAACCAGTTTAAGTATGTCATACAGGAAGTTATCTTCTTTGACAAGCACACCTCGCGTCTGCATCGTCAGTTGATAGCCATCGCTCCTATGCAATTAGATGGCGTTTCAGAGTCGTTACCGCCTATGGAATTCCTGAAGAATTCCATTAAGTTCTGGATTCTTTATAAGGACTTGCGTCCCTACTTGGCTAAGAACTATATGATTCCTTTGCTTAACGAGACTAAACGAGTTACCTTTGATGACTTCTTCCAAAAACGTCTTTATACCTCTTATCTTATAGGCGAAACCAATATCTACAATCGTATGATTCTTGATTACGCCAAGACTGAGAAAGAGGCTAAGAAGGAACAAGCACGAATAGAGAACGAACTCCTGACTTTCGAACAAGACCTGTGGGAGTACTAATAAACAAAAGAGGACAGGTTGATTTTTCTTCCTGTCCTCTTTTCTTGTATATTTTTCCGTAAGTGATGAAGAAAAAACGCTTTTTTAATATGTACCTTACCACCACTGTCAGTGTGGCAATGGTACTTTTTCTTATAGGGTTGGAATGTATGCTGTTACTCAGTGCGCATTACCTCATTAAGTCAGCCAAGGAAAACCTCACACTCACGCTCGTGATGACTGCCGACAGCGACTCCACCTCAGTCGCACGATTGCAGAATATATTGGAGGCTATGCCTTCCACGCTCTCCTATCAATACATATCCAAACAAACGGCGTTGGAGCAACATATCAATAGTCTTGGAGAAGACCCTACACGTTTTCTTGGCTATAACCCGCTGCCTGACGCATACGAACTTCATCTCAAAGATAACTATGCCGTCAAGGATAGTATAATACCTATCGTCAGCCGATTGGAGTCGCTGCCATATATTGATAAGGTCGAATATCAAGAAGATATAGTACAAGTTTTGGATCATACCGTCAATAAGGTTTCACTCCTGTTGGCAGCCTTGGCGTTAGTGCTTTTGATAATAGCGTGGATGCTGATTATCAATACTATCCGTCTTCATATCTATTCCAAACGTTTCTTGATTAACACTATGCGTCTTGTAGGTGCCACTCCGTGGGTGATTCGTATGCCGTTCATTCGTCGCTCTATGCGTGTGGGATTAGAGGCTGCTCTGATAACCATAGTTTTGTTAGGTGCTGTATATTACTATGTTCAGTATTCGCTTAATATATCTCTTTTCCCGCCTACTTGGCAAAATATGCTTATCCTCGCCTCTGTTGTCCTATTGAGCGGACTTATAATCACTTTCCTCGCTTCGCTTATAGCAACGGGCAGGTATGTGCGTATGAACATCGACCGTATGTACGAGATATAAGAATATGTGTGATACGGACTTGTGATATTGACTTGTGCTAAATAAATGAACGTAAGCATATAGACCTGTGTGTATTACATAACGTGAAAGATATTTCTAAATTTTGATAGTAATGAAAACGAATAATAATCGCCCTCATAACCAACAACCTTCGTCAATTAAGGAAGACGACAACGTTAAGAAAGAGCAAACCAACAAGGCTCTACCGCGTCTTAATCGCATATTTATCGCATGCTGTTGTGTTATCATCGTTGTCGGATTTGCTCTAATGGTTGGTGAGCCCAGTGGCGCAACCGAGTACAATCCCGACATATTCTCTTTCCGCCGCATAACACTTGGACCTATGATCTCGCTCGCAGGCTTTGTGGCTATGATTGTGGCTATATTGTGGAGGAAAAAATAATGAGTTGGTTAGAAGCATTGATATTGGGTATAGTGCAGGGACTGACTGAATTCCTCCCCGTTTCTTCATCGGGACATCTGGAGATAGGTCAACTGCATCCGAGGAGAACTTGACTTTCACCGTCGTCCTGCATATGGCAACCGTTCTATCCACTATCGTTATCCTACACCGCGAGATAGGACAACTCTTAAAAGGGACTTTTACAACCAAGGAATGGAACAATGATAAGCAGTATGTGTCTTTATTACTGTTGAGTTGTGTTCCGGTCTTTATTGTAGGTGTGTTCTTCAAAGATGAAGTGGAACAATTCTTCGGCAGCGGTTTGCTATTGGTTGGTATATGTCTGCTGATTACGGCATGTTTGCTTTATTTGAGCGAGTTCTTAACCAAACGACGTACCCAAAAACTGATGTCTGCAGACGGCTCTTCTGTTGAAAAGCAGATTGGTCACGAGGTAACTTGGAAGGATGCCCTCATCATCGGTTGTGCGCAGGCGGTGGCGGTCTTGCCGGGTTTGAGCCGTAGCGGCTCCACTATTGCCACAGGCTTATTGTGTGGAGTAAAGAAAGAAGAGGTGGCTCGTTTCTCGTTCCTTATGGTGCTTATTCCTGTCTTGGGCGATGCTTTCTTGGAGTCGTTAGACTTGATTCTTGGTAAAGAGTCCGCCCCTGCCATAGGTTGGCTGCCCTTGATAGTGGGATTCCTCTCCGCTTTCCTTACCGGCTGCTTTGCTTGCCGATGGATGCTCAATATAGTAAGAAAACAAAAACTGACTTATTTTGCCGTTTATTGTGCCGTAGTAGGCTTATTGGCTATCGTCTATGGACTTCATTGAGGGAGAGATATTGGCTTTTGACAAGCCTTACCGCTGGACCAGTTTTGATGTCGTGGGAAAGGTACGTTGGTTCTTGTGCCATCATTTGGGCGTTAAGAAACTCAAAGTTGGACATACAGGCACTCTCGACCCCTTGGCAACAGGGGTGGTTGTGGTTTGTACAGGCAAGAAAACCAAACTCATAGACCAACTCCAACAACACGACAAAGAGTATGTTGCCACTCTACAATTAGGTGCCACCACTCCCAGTTTCGACCTCGAAAAAACTATTGATAACACCTATCCGACCGCTCATATCAATCGTGAATTGATAGACAAAGTAATACCGACTTTTATAGGTGAACAGTGGCAGGTGCCGCCCGTCTTTTCTGCCGTCAAAGTGGACGGCAAAAGAGCATACGACTTGGCTCGAAAAGGCAAAGAAGTGGAGATTCAACCGAAAAAGATAGTTATAACGAGCATTGATATTTGCGGTTTTGACCCTGTGACAATGCAACTCACCTTGCGTATCGTCTGCTCCAAAGGCACTTATATCCGTGCTTTGGCTCGCGACTTGGGGCAAGCATTCAACAGCGGTGCTCACCTTATCGCTTTACGAAGGACAAGAGTGGGGGAGATAACCGAAAAGGACTGCCTCAGCATAGAGCAATTTGAATCAATGCTCAACGCTTTACCTAAACAAGAGAATAAGTAACACACTGAATATAAACGAATATATAAATATAGGAGACTTTTATTGCTATGAATATGAAACTCAGCCAATTTAAGGTACGTATCCCCGAAGAACAGTTTGCTCAATTCCCCCTTCCTTTTCGTGACGACTCCCGTATGTTGGTTCTTCATCGTACCACAGGTGATATCGAACATAAGAAAGTAACAGACATAGTTAAGTATTTTGACGAAGGCGATTTGTTTGTTTTTAACGATGCCAAGGTCTTTCCGGCTCGCTTGTATGCACAGAAAGAGAAAACAATGGCAAACATAGAGATTTTCCTCTTGCGCGAACTCAACCACGAGATGCGCTATTGGGACGTACTCGTTGACCCCGCCCGTAAGATTCGTATAGGTAACAAACTCTTCCTTGACGAGGACTTGACTATCGTGGCAGAGGTGATTGATAACACCACCTCACGCGGTCGTACCATTCGTTTCCTTACCGATTATGACAACTCGGAGTTCCTCGATCGTCTTTACGAATTGGGACACACTCCCGTTCCAAAATATATCCATCGTCCCTTATTGGAAGACGCACAGGCTGAATATGAGCGTATATATGGCGACTATCCTATTGACCAACTTGACGAGGAACGTTATCAAACTATCTTTGCTCGTAAGACCGGAGCAGTGGCAGTGCCGGCAGCGTGCCTGCATTTCTCCAAACAACTGCTCAAACGTATGGAGATTTGCGGTATCGAACAGCAGTTCCTCACTTCCTATATGTCTTTGGGTAATTTCAAGAACATAGAGGTGGATGACCTGCCTAAACATAAGATGGACTCTGAACGCATTGAGATAGAGCAGACTCTTGTTGATGCCGTTGATCGCGCTCACGCCGGCGAGAAACGTATCTGTGCTGTGGGGACGGAGGTTATGCGTGCGCTTGAACACACTGCAGGTACGATGGGACAAATCAAACCCTACGAAGGCTGGACCAATAAGTTCATCTATCCCGACTACGACTTCTCGGTTGCCAACTCCTTCTTTGTCAATCTCTATGCCAGCCAGTCTATTCAACTTCTTTGCGTGGCTGCTTTCGGAGGATATGGTAATGTGATGAACGCCTACGATGTGGCTGTTGAGGAGGGTTATCGTTTTGGCGACTACGGCGATAGTATGCTCATAGTCGATTAAAACACTATTATTGCTATGCAGGTGCGTATAGACGATAGTTGGCGTGAGGTGCTGCAACCGGAATTCGACAAACCCTATTTTGAGTTACTCACCTCTTTTGTGCGCCAGCAGTACCAAACACGACAGTGCTTTCCGCCTGCTAAGTTTATCTTCCGTGCATTCGACGAGTGTCCTTTTGATAAGGTGAAAGTGGTTATTCTCGGTCAGGACCCCTACCACGATGTGGGGCAGGCTCACGGACTGAGTTTTTCGGTGGACGACGGAGTACCTATACCGCCTTCGTTGCTTAATATATACAAAGAACTGCAACGCGATTTGGGACTGCCTATCCCCTCTTCCGGCAACCTGCTCCGTTGGGCAAATCAAGGAGTTTTGCTCCTTAATGCCACGCTCACCGTTGAGGCTCACCGTCCCGGAAGCCACCAAAACCACGGTTGGGAAGAACTGACAGACGCTGCTATTCAAGCACTCAATAGCAAACGTAAGAACATAGTCTATATGCTGTGGGGCAGTTATGCCCAACGAAAAGGACAGTTTATCAATACGCGCACCAATCTCGTTCTCACCGCTCCTCACCCAAGTCCTTTGTCGGCTCACCGAGGATTCATAGGGTGCGGACATTTCTCACAAGCCAATCAGTACCTAATCTCCCATAAACAAACACCCATAGAGTGGTAAAACTCATATCTTATGAACCGACTATTGCTCGTTGACGCATACGCGATGATTTATCGCGCTTTCTATGCTTTTATTCGCTCTCCGCGTATCAATTCCAAAGGTGAGAACACAAGTGCTGTCTTTGGCTTTGTCATAGCATTAGAAGACCTTCTCAAACGACTTCAACCCACTCACCTTGCTGTCGCCTTTGACCCCAAAGGCAAGACTTTCCGCCACGAGGCATACGAACAGTATAAGGCGCAAAGACAAGAAACCCCCGAAGAGATACGCCGTGCCGTGCCTATAATAAAAGATATCCTTACGGCTATGCGTGTCCCCATTTTGGAGGTCGCAGGCTTTGAGGCTGACGATGTGATAGGTACTATGGCAAAGAAAGCCAAACAAGACGGTA
The DNA here is from genome assembly GCA_947167395.1 of uncultured Bacteroidales bacterium. Classification (GTDB taxonomy): domain Bacteria; phylum Bacteroidota; class Bacteroidia; order Bacteroidales; family Paludibacteraceae; genus Colicola. Next base: position 5,305 of record CAMVHW010000013.1, on the reverse strand, counting down.
TGGAAGTGTTTATGGCTACGCCCGACAAGGACTACGGACAGTTGGTCGAAGATAATATCTTTTGGTATCGTCCTCGTCATACCGGCGGCTTCGAGCAGATGGGAATAAAGGAAGTATGCGATAAATACGGAATACAGAGGACGGAACAAGTGATTGACCTGTTGGGTCTGATGGGGGACTCGAGCGACAATATCCCCGGCTGCAAAGGAGTGGGGGAGAAAACGGCAGTCAGCCTCTTGCAGCAGTATGGCTCTATCGATAACCTGCTTGCTCATACAGACGAACTGAAAGGCGCATTGAAAGAAAAAATCGTTGCTCATCAAGAAGATATCCGCTTTTCACGTTTCTTGGCGACTATACGCACCGATGTGCCTATTGATTTCCACCAAGATCAACTCCTGCGTCAAGAACCTGATTGGACACGGCTTACTCCTCTTTATCAAGACCTTGAGTTTCGCACTCTGCTGCGCAATTCGCCTTCACAGGGCAAGACTACTGTCGTACCTTCTACGCCTGTTGCGACGAAGAAAATTCCTCAGCAAGCACCCTCTCTTTTCGACACTCCCGTTAGCACCGAGTACGACACAATAGAGAATCGTCTGTGTGCATATCTGCTCAATCCCGAATTGGCATTCAACCCTTCCGTTGAACCCGATTGGAACGCACTCAAACGCGATGCTGCACTATGGAATCTCTATCAGGAAGTGGAACTGCCGTTGGTAACCGTTCTCAAAGATATGGAAAAGGCGGGGGTGCGCTTTGACGTTGAACTCTTGCATAAGGCTGAACAGCAACTCAATCACGAACTGGAACAATTGGAGCAGCAGATTCTTGCTCTCGCCGGAACAGCCTTTAATATCAATTCGCCTGCGCAGGTGGGAGAAGTCATCTTTGAACGCCTTCGTCTTGACCCGTCTGCCAAACGAGGCAAGAGCGGCAAGTACTCCACTTCGGAAGAAGTGCTCCAACCGCTCAAAAATACTCATCCTATTGTGCCGCTCATTCTCGAACAGCGCGAACTGAAAAAACTCATATCCACCTATATCTCTGCCTTACCTACTTATATCAATCCTCAAACAGGTAAGATACATACCACTTATCATCAGACCGTTACCGCCACGGGTCGGTTGAGTAGCAGCCATCCTAACCTGCAGAACCTGCCTATTCGTACCGAACGCGGTCAGTTGATTCGCCAAGCCGTCATACCCGACGAAGACTGCCTCTTCCTCAGTGCCGACTACTCGCAGATTGAGTTGCGTATAATGGCGCACTGCTCACAAGATCCGCACCTCATTGACGCTTTTCGGCAAGGGCAGGATATACATACCGCAACGGCTGCCAAGATATTCGGCTGTGAGGTTACCGAAGTAACCAAAGACCAACGACGTAAAGCCAAGACTGCCAATTTCGGCATTATCTACGGCATATCCTCCTTTGGGCTTTCTCAACAACTCGACTGCTCGCGACAAGAAGCACAACAACTAATCAATGATTACTTCGCTGCCTTCCCCAAGATTAAGGAGCATATAGAGAAGCAGAAACTCTTTGCTCGTGAGCACGGATATGTGGAAACGCTCTTTGGGCGTAAGCGTTACTTGCCGGATATACTCAGCCATAATGCCACCGTTCGCAATTTTGCCGAGCGTAATGCCGTCAATGCTCCTATCCAAGGTACGGCTGCCGACATCATCAAAATGGCTATGGTCAGTATTCATCGTCGCTTCGAGAATGAGGTTTTGACTCAACGCTCTCAACCTGCCGCCAACAACCTGATGATTATGCAGGTGCATGACGAACTTAATTTTAATGTCCCTACATCGGAAATAGAACAAGTAAAACAAATAGTTACCTACGAAATGCAAAACGCTGTTCACCTCTCTGTACCTCTTATAGCGGAGGTAGGTGTGGGTAATAACTGGTTAGAAGCACATTGATATATGGAAAAAGCGGTACTGATAGGGCTTATTACGCCCGAACAATCGGAGGAACGAACCAAGGAGTATTTGGACGAGTTGGCTTTCCTTGCCGACACACGTGATATAACACCTGTTCGTCGTTTCTTACAACGCGCACAGCAACCCGACACCAATACATACGTCGGTAGCGGTAAGATACAAGAAATAGCCGATTGGATCAATGACTATAATAAACAAGACAACGAACCTATTGACCTCGTTATCTTCGACGATGAACTCTCGCCGAGGCAGATACGCAACATAGAGAATGTGTTCAACCCCAAGAACGCAGGCAGAGACCACCATCCCATACGCGTTATGGATCGTACTCTGCTCATCCTTGAGATTTTCTTGCAGCGTGCGCAAACCAGTTATGCCAAGACGCAGGTTGAGTTGGCACACTTGCAATATATGCTTCCTCGTCTGACGCGTATGTGGAGCCACCTTGACCGCCAACGTGGTGGCGGAGGCACTAATCGTGGTACAGGTGAAACGCAGATAGAAGCCGACCGCCGTATAATAGGTCAGCGTATAGCCTTGCTCAAAGACGAACTCAAACGCATCGACCGCCAGATGGCTACCCAACGACAGAACAGAGGAAAGATGGTTCGCGTGGCTCTGGTGGGATATACCAACGTGGGCAAATCGACCCTTATGAACCTGTTAAGCAAGAGTGAAGTGTTTGCCGAGAACCGTCTGTTTGCCACCTTGGACACCACTGTCCGTAAGGTAACCGTTGATAATCTGCCTTTCCTGTTGAGCGACACAGTCGGCTTTATTCGCAAACTGCCTCATCACCTTATCGAATCGTTTAAGTCCACCTTGGACGAAGTAAGAGAGGCAGACCTGTTGGTGCACGTGGTGGACATATCTCATCCTAATTTTGAAGAACAATACGAGGTGGTCAGGCAGACTATCAATGAGTTGCTCGAACGCGATGCCGATAAGGGGAATAAAAAAAGCGGAAAGAATGTTGTAAAAACGATACCTTCTATCGTAGTATTCAATAAGATAGACGCATTCACCTATACTCCCAAGGAAGCAGATGACCTCACTCCTGCCACCAAAGCCAATATCAGTTTGGAGGAATGGCAACGCACATGGATGGCAAGGTTAGAAGATGACTGCGTGTTTATTTCGGCGCAAGAAAGAACCAATATCGATTCTTTGCGACAACTGCTTTATCAGCGAGTTAAGGAAATACATATTCAGCGTTATCCGTATAACGACTTCCTTTTCCCTGACACCCAATACACGACCGACTAATACATAGCTAAAGCCTCGTTCTCTTTTCTTGTCATCTCGGCTTTCGTTTCCGGTGTCTTGTCGCCTTGACCGGTAAGGTGAAGTATGCCGTGTATCAGTATGCGTCGCAATTCATCGTCCTCGCTGCAACCTAACTCGCGAGCGTTATTACTTACCATCTCCAACGAAATAAATATATCTCCCGACAATCGGACAGAGGTCGAGTAGTCAAAGGTAATTACGTCCGTATAATAGTCGTGATGGAGAAACTGTTGATTAACAGTCAGTAACTGCTCGTCAGTGCAGAATATATAATGTATGTCTCCCGTCCTGTAACCATAGGTGGCTGCCACGCGGCGAATCCATTCTTTTATTCTCTCCCGCTCCTCCTCTATCAAGCGAGGCATTGCTGTTTTACTCTCAAACTCAATCATATAAACCGGTATAATTTTTTATATACACACTGCTAATGCGTATTGATTATCGGGGACAAAAATATATTATTGTACTTTCTTCCAAAAAACCGAACCTCAATTATACTCAAAAAAATGACAAAAATGTGCAATTCTATTGTTTAAGTGTGTGTTAAGCCATATTTTTGCGGCGTGTAATTATGTGAGCCTATGTTGTCTTTTTATAACCGTTCTTTGCGCAAATTATCTTTACTGTTTTCCTTATCATTGTGCCTGTCTTTTGCTCTTAATGTGCCGGTGGCGTATGGTCAGTGCTTTAATATGCAGTCTATTGATGCACAAGGAACTACCTGCTTTACAGCCAATCACGAGTGGGAATATGTGGATGCATTGACCAACTGGTATGCTTGGATAACTACCAAAGATAATATAGAAGACTATGGCTTGACAGGATATAATCCTTTTTATCAACGTGATAACATTCTTTGCACGCGTCATACTGTGGTTGAAACGCAGGGGAGCGACTATCTGCAAAGTGCTCTCAAAATGATTCCCGAAGGCAGGAAAACAAGTATTCGTCTTGGTAACCCATACGCCGGAGGACGAGGAGCATATACTTATAACCCCGAAAGATATTCTATATGGCACCCACAAGCGGAAATGATAAGTTTTGAATTTACCGTCAGTGCCGAAAATCCTATTATTCAGTTCCAATATGCCGCTCTTATAGACCGTGTTTATCACCCTATGACCGGCAGCAGCGAAACCCCTAATGCCCAACCGCGTATAGAAATCTATATAGCCAATAGTAGTCAAACCATTTTAGACCCCAATACCACTTCTTTTCACCACCATGGCGACCAAACGATTGAAGGCAAGCAAGGTTGGCAGCAATTCACACGCTCCGGCGGAGAAACTATGTATTGGAAAGACTGGTCAACAACCGGTTTCGACCTCACCCCGTATATAGGTCAAAGAGTGTTCTTTGTCGTGGAAAACTACGAATGTGTATTCAAAAGCCCTTCTCGACAGAACTTTAAGTATTGCGGAGACCACTTCTCATATCTCTATTTCTACCTTGATTGTGCTGCTAAAGAGATAGAAACGGAGTGTCTTCCCAATCGTCAAGTAAGACTGACTGCTCCCGACGGCTTCAACTATCGTTGGTATTCACAAGGCAATCCGTCTGTTACCTTAGGCACAACAAGAGAGATTGTTGTAACTACCGACGGCAAAACAACTTACTGCTGTCGCTTGTCGCAAAAAGAAGGTATGGCTGGCTCTTTTGTGCTGACTACCAAACCGGTATGTTCGGTGCTCGTTAACAAGCAAGCCACCGTTTGTCAAGAGGACCTGCCATATCGTTTTGCAGGCAAGAACCTGACACAATCAGGACATTATGAAGACACCGTTCACCTTACCGCTGACGTGGATAGCATAACCGCCCTTGACCTTACCGTTCAAACGGTTACCATAGTGCCTACCGAAACGGCATATTTCTGTACGGGCAGTTCCTATTTCTGGAAACACGGCAATAAAACCAAGACGCTTAACTCCGCCGGCACATATCGCGATACGATACGGTATGCATCGGGCTGTGACAGCGCACGATACACACTCATACTGGAAGAAAGAGAGAAGATTGAGACGGTGGACAGAATGGACGTTTGTACGCAAAAACTGACCGGCTAT
>CAMVHW010000012.1 GCA_947167395.1 uncultured Bacteroidales bacterium | reverse complement strand
ACGTGCGATCCTGGAGCAGTTCGCTATCCTGATGGCGCCGTACGCACCGCATATAGCCGAAGAGATGTGGCATCGTTGCGGTCATACGGATTTGGTTATCGATGCGGCTTGGCCCGTATGGAATGAGCAGTACTTGGAAGAGAGCGGAGTGAAGTACCCCGTTCAGTTCAACGGTAAGGTGCGCTATACCATTGAGTGCGCAAAAGACACACCCAAAGAAGAGGTGGAGCGTATGGCTCTCTCGCACGCCGACGCAGCCAAGTACCTGAACGGCGGTACTCCGAAACGCGTCATTGTTGTACCGGGAAAAATAGTAAATGTGGTTGTATAATGTCCAACGTCATCACTGATTGCTTTCCCGCAAAACACATCAAAATGACTGAATAAAAAGTAGTATATTAGAAGAAAAATATGCAAACGTTTGCATATTTTTCTTCTAATATACTACTTTTGCGACCGCAAACTCACGTCGGGGTGGCTGTATGATATTTCGGAGTGAGGGAGCAGACATATTATTAAGCGTTTACTAACGCTTGTTTTTGACCTTTTGAAACGTAGGAAACTTCAAAAAGTATAAATTCAGAAACAAGTTGTTGTAGATGCTCATGGGTGTTTATACATCCCTTCCTATTCACTGAATAGGTGGGCGTTCCTGTATATTCACGGCGTGGGTTTCTGCATTGCTTATCTGATTTATACAGGTGATTCCTACGACCTCAAAAGGCAGATTTGCAAAAAAAAGAAATCTGCGTTTTTTGTTTTTATACGTGAATACAAAACCGTTTGAAGCAGAAAGCCGAGATAAGTATATGAATACCCATAAAGAGAAGATATCAGTTGTTTCTCCTGTCTATAAAGGCGAGAAGATGGTCGGCGAATTAGTGCGACGTAACATTGAAGCACTCACCACCATTACAGATGATTATGAGATTATCCTTGTCAATGACTGTTCGCCCGACAATTCTTGGCAAGCCATCGAAGCCGAGTGCAAGAAGAACCCGTATGTCAAAGGTCTTAACCTCTCGCGCAACTTCGGACAACACTATGCCATTACCGCCGGACTCAGTTATGCCACCGGTGATTGGATTGTAGTGATGGATTGTGACCTGCAAGACCGTCCCGAAGAAATCCCCAACCTCTATAAGAAAGCCCGAGAGGGGTATGATTCAGTCTTGGCACAGCGTATTCAGCGTTCGCACGGCCGGTTCAAGCGTCTTGGTTCACGCTGTTTCTACAAGGTATTCTCATATCTCACAGAAACCAAACAAGACGCATCAGTCGCCAATTTCGGTATCTACAACCGCAAAGTTATTAACGCAGTGCTCTCTATGGGTGACGCCATGCGCTATTTCCCAACGCAGATTCAATGGGTCGGCTTTCGCAAAGCATACTTACCCATTCAACACGACGAACGTGCAGAAGGCAAATCCACTTACAATTTCAGCCGCTTGTTTAGATTGGCATTTGATACCATTATCTCATTTTCCGACAAACCGATGCGGCTTATGGTTCAAATGGGTGTGCTTGTTACGTTGGCAGCATTCATCGTTGGTGTTGTGTATATTGTCCGCTATTGTATGGGCTTGATTGAAGTTATGGGATATGCCAGCCTTATTATCTCACTTTGGCTTTTGGGAGGCATTATCATTTCGTTTATCGGAGTGGTAGGTATCTATCTCGGTAAACTCTTTGAGAAAGCCAAAGAACGTCCGACGTTCATTATTAACCAAAAATGCAATTTTGACTAATGGAGATACGCACTTTACAATGGGATTCGGACTTCTTCGGGTTGCGGATAGGCAAAGCCGATATACTTACCAAGGAAGATGCACTATCACTTTCTGCTCAACACAATATGATGAGGCAGCAGTTTGATTTGCTTTATGTCTTTGATTCCAACAATATCGGCTTCAATGCCAATGGAGCACGGCTGGTAGATGAGAAAATCCTGTATAGTAAGCCCTGCGAACCGCGCAAGCAATTCAGCGATGTTGCTTTCTTCCAAGGTGCGACTCCTTCCGATGATCTGTACCGCTTGGCTTTGGTCAGTGGTGGTTACTCTCGCTTTAAGTTAGACGAGCGTCTGCCCAAAGGCAGTTACGAACGGCTTTATAGACGTTGGATAGAAAACGCTTGTCCGAAGGAAGGAACAAATCGACAAATCCTAACTTTCCTCGACATAAACAACATCGCCAAAGGAATGATTACCATAGATCATCAAGGCGAATTAGGGCATATCGGTTTGGTAGCGGTGGATACCGATTGTCAAAATCAAGGTATCGGTGGCAAAATTATGTCCACGCTCGACGGCTACTTGTTTGAACGCGGCATCAAAACGCTCGAAGTCCCCACCCAAAAAGCCAATACCGAGGCTTGCCATTGGTACGAAAAGAACGGCTTCGCTATACAATCCGTTTTACCTATTTATCACTGGTGGCTGTGAATTATAGTGTTGATATGAATAACATAATCAAACAGACATTGCGCCAAAACATCGATGCCATTGGTGTCTTTGCTTTTATGTTGTGCGTGTTCTCTTATATTATGTTTGCTGCCAATATGGAAAGCGACTTACCCGCACACGCAAATATAGCAAAAGATATGTTAGAAACAAATAGTCTATTGACGGCTAACTTCTTGATGTATTTTTTGGTCAACCTGCTTACATTATTCAGTGGTCATTTAGGTTCAATGCGTATAGCATTGGTATTGCTTATCTCGTTAGCCAATACAGCAAAATATATTATTGTTCGAGAGGCTTTCAAACAATGGACTTCCACAACCAAAGCCAAACTTGCAGCCGCAGCCTTATTGGTTGTCTATGTTATACCTCTAATGTATTTTCTCAAACCGCTGGGCTTTTTCCCCTCTGCTAACAATATGTACCTTGGCTACTATGTCCCTAACGTATGGCATAATTCCACCATATTGTGCATGATGCCGTTTGCTGTTGCCTGCTATCTGCTTTCCGTGAAACAATTTGAAGAATACTCCGATCTACGCAATCTGTATATAACCATACTCCTCGCCATTAGCGTCCTCATCAAACCAAGTTTTTATTTTGTGTATGTCATAGCCTACCCGATTATAATAATCAACAGATACGGTTTCGTTAAAGAAACATTTCGCTCTATCATACCCCTGTTGATTGGCGGTATATGTCTTACGTATGAGTATATGACGATTTACTATCATGGTGGTAATGACGGTAGCGGGGTTGTCATCGATATTATGCAGTTATTCACTCTCAATTTCTGGAAATCACACGCTTTGTATTTAGCCGTTTCCATATTATTACCTATCTTATTCCTTTGCCTCTATGCCCGCACAGTTTACAAAGATAGAGAGTTCTGGTTCGTATTGATTATGCTCATTTGCGCCTTGGGCATCTATTGGTGCTGCCAAGAAACAGGACCAAGAGCAGGACACGGCAACCTCGGCTGGCAAGTGATTGCAACTATGTGGCTCACCTACTTCTATATTCTCAAAAATATCACCGTTGGCTGCGAAGGGTGGAAATCGCAAAATAGGGGGGGGTATTCGCACCGTATCATCCTGACAGCCCTCTTTTTACACACGATTATGGGCATTATATACCTCGCTAAATTCATACTTACTAATAGTTTTAGATAGGTTTAGAAATGAGAAAATATGTAACATATAGTTCCCTCGTCGGCATCAATCTGCTCTACGCTTGCGTGACGATTTTCACAAAATACGCTTCGCAACACGAGTTCATATCCACTGCTTATTGCCTTGGCTTGGCAGGTGCGATTGGTGTAATGGGTGCCTATGCAATCGGCTGGCAACAAATACTCAAACATATCGAAATCAGCACCGCCTACATGTTCAAAGGCACAAGTCTGATTTTCGTAATGTTGCTGGCTTGGATGCTTTTCGGCGAACAGATTACGCTCAACAACATACTCGGTGCGGGCGTGATCATCACAGGCATCGCGCTCTATGCAAAAGAATAATTACCAGATGGTACATGGTAAATGACCCATACGGCGAAGCAGATCGTTCGACCGTAGGGAGATTAGAAATGGTAAATAAAAGAGATCTTTGAAATATTTTGATAAAATGCAATAAAATTGTTAACTTCTTTGCCAAATCTATCATTTGCTATGTAGATTCGGCAAAGAAGTATGGTCTGTCATACAAACAGATCGTCCATTGTTAGTTGGTTCGGAATGTCATTTGCATACGCATTTCGCACCAACCCCAAGGATGTAATCATGACGATTCGAACTCCCTTACGAGTCTTTGTGGCATACTCAAAAACACTCATTTTATGACGTAACTCCGCGTCATACTCTTTCGTAAGCAGAAAAGGTTTGGAAGAAAACTTGATCTCGCAAAGGTTGATGATTTGATCACTCCGGTCTATCAGCATATCAATTTGTGCTCCTTCCGGAAAATCTTCTGTTGGACGGAATAACCATGAGTATATATTGCATGCTATTCCGGAAATGCCGAGAGCAATCAAAATCTGTCGTTCATGCTGCATACAGACCCGTTCAAAAGCTAACCCGCTCCATGCACGATAGGACGGAGAAACAGCAATTGTTTGCCATTGGCTGCGGGTAGCTCTGTTGGAATCTGCCATAAACTTGAAGTAGAATAGCGTAAAATTATCGATTAACTGAAAAAGTGTATCTTTCTTGCGTTTGCCTATAGCAGCATAAGAACGAATAAAATCGCATTGCTCCAATTCTTCCAGAATTTGAGACAGCCTTCCGCCTTGTTTTGTCCCTAATGACTGAATGATTTCTTCACGTGTCATTCCGGCTTTTTTCTTCCCCAATGCTGTAACTACATCAATGTACGGCTGTGGAGAACGGAAAAGCGATGCATACAAGGCATTGAACTCATCTTTGAGCTCTGCATTCGGTTGAAAAAATAATTGGTCAATGTTCTGCATCCATGAGTTACCGGCATTTAGAAGCCGCCAATAGAAAGGAATACCGCCTAAAATCATATAGGTTTCTAATATGCTTTGCCGGTTCATTCCCAGATGTCGTGTCTTTGCGTACATCTCGCACTCATGCAATGTAAATGGTCGAAGATAAATCTGTGCGGTTAGCCGGTTATGCAGTCCTCCGTGGTTTTTGACGATTTTACTGATGATCCAGGAAGTGGCACTACCGCAAACAATGAGCACAACATCATTTCGCATATTTGCCCAACCATTCCAGAAATGATCTAATGCGCTCACGAAATGGCTACCTACTGTGTCCATCCACGGCAATTCGTCAATAAACACGATTTTCTTTCCTGTCGGTAATGCTGCTAAATGCTGCCCTAAATAAAAGAAAGCGTCTGACCAACTATGCAGCTTGGGAATCACGTTCATCCCGCTTCGTATGAGTGAAAGACGAAACTCCGCTAACTGCTCGGCTTTAGTGCCATCTTTTAATCCGGTATGCTCGAATGCAAACTTTCCTTCAAAGGTTTGCCTGACAAGGTACGTTTTTCCGACACGTCTACGACCATAGATGGCAACAAACTCAGACTCGTCGCTATCTAACAATGATAGCAAACGTTTTTGTTCATTCTCTCGTCCTAATAGCATAGTAGTATTTTTTATTGATGGTTGACTAAAAACGCTGCAAAGGTACAACTTTTTTGCCAAATGTGCAAACAAAAAGCAAGATTTGGCAAAGAAAATAGTATTTTTTTTAACTTTCTTTGCCAAATATGGTCAAAAATAAGTGGTTCCGTCAAAAATATTGCATTCTTATCAAAGTATAACCAAGTAAGTATCGTTTTATATTGTTAAAATGAGTAAATGTTGAAATGACTAAATGAGAAAATGTATAAATGCCTTGTCATATTGTCCGTCTTTGCTGCCGCTTGTGCGCAGATGTTGCTCAAGCAAGGAGCACGGCAGAACTACGCTACTTGGTGGCGGCAGTATATCAACCCATGGGTCATTGGCGGATATGTTATTATGGCAGGCTGTTTGGTACTCAATATCTTCTGTATGAGCCGTGGCGTGCAAGTTAAAGAGGTAAGCGTAATTGAATCATTTAGTTACCTCTTTGTTCCGTACTTGGCATTCCTCATCTTTCGCGAGAAGATCACTTGGCGCAAAGCCGGAGCGATAATAATTATAATCGGTGGAGTAATATTATTTTTCTTATAAATATGAAGCAAAAAGGGTTAACAATTGTATGGGCTATTATAATGATCGCCTTAACAATTATCTGCGCATTAGAATATGATGCGTTAGCGTATAACTTGCAGTCTGTGTATGATGAAGGATTCTTCTATGTCACATCTGTTTTTGCACATCAGCCAATAGCCGATACGCAGCCTCTGACATTAGCGCAAGATGCCATCAACACCTTAGTACCTAACATTGGGCAATATGATGTGTTGGCTTTGCGTCAATATGCATTCTGGGCAAAGAGCATTGCGTTTTTATTTCTGATATTCTGCTCTTGCTTTTATGTGTATCGTCGTCACAAAGAGAAACGAATACATATATATTTAGCCTTAATAGCTTCCTATTTATTATTAGGGACTCATCTTCTTCCTGGTGATTTGATAAATATGAATGATGTCATATTGATCTTGATAACAACTGCTTTCTCATTATGTTTATTATGTTCTGCAATATCCAATCCTTATATTAGATATATAGGAGTAACCCTCATCGGTATAGTAACAACATTTACTCTGCTATGTAATTTGCCGGCTGGATGTATGCTTATCGCATTATGCGGATTATTCTTGATTCTATATGATGGCTACAATCATAAGAAATTGCTATATACGGCATTATTTGGAATCTTGGGACTTGCCCTCGGTTTATGTCTTACACATTTCTTTATAATCAGTTTACAATACTGCTTTGAGTTCTTGCAAAAAGGAATCACTCAAACGACAGGTGGAGGACGTGCGTCGCATCATTCTCTAACCAGAGTAATTTTAGTGATCTTCTTTGGTATCCGTGATCTGACGATAACAACTTTATTATTGTGTGGAATAACGTATATTTGCAAAATATGTCAGCAAAAGTTCAACAAAGATTGGTTAACTATCCCATTAGCGCTTATTTTCTTCTTTATAATATACAAGTGGCAAGTCAAGCCTGGTATAACGATTGCAAGCATTTTGTGTTGGCAAACAATCATGTTCTTAACTTACCACATACGAAACAAAGTGCTTGATAACAAAACACTCTTGTTGATAATTTTCTCATTCATCATGCCGATTGGAGTGGTGTTTGGAACAAATACGAGTATCATTGGAAAAGCGATGGCATGTGGAACTCCGTGGGGATTATTGCTCTTCTATCTGTACTATCAAGCAAGTCCGGAAGTGCGCAAGTATGCTATCGCAGGATTTGCTATCGTAGCTTGTTGCCTTTTAAGTCAAGTCAATTACTCACTTTTATTCGGGAAACAAGAAAAATTGTATTTTGATGCTGAGACACCTATAGCACGAATGAACTTAAACCATAATCAAAAAGCATTTTATGACGAAGTACATAGTGTACTTACTGATTATGGTTACAAAGGAAAACAAGATACCTTACTGGGATTTTGCTTTAATGAAATGACTGTTGTAGCTATGGATGCGATACCATATACCAATGACCAGCAACCGGAAGAATTCTTATTGCATGATTTGGAGAAATTGCCCGAACCCAAATTTATGATTTTCTCAGAATGGGATAGTATTGTACTCTATGATCACTTATCAGATTTAAACTGGGATTTTCCGAACGGATATGATTATTATAAATGCACGAATAATCCAGATCCTAATTCCGGTTATAATATGACCCAAAGTATGATTTATTGCAAAAAGAATCATGAGTAAAATTATTGAGAATATTACCCGCGGGGGGGGTAAAACACACTTCTCGCACCATAACAGGAACTACATATTCCTAATAGTTTTGAACGTTTTGTTTTTTACAATTTTATCTTGGCTGCTACCTATACGGTATGAACAAAATGATGATGTAATGATGTGCATGATTGCAAATGGTGTATATGGCGGTTCGCCTGATTATCATTTAGTATTTATCAATGCTCTTCTCGGTTTTATACTTAAGAGCCTTTATTTGGTCACCAGGTGTGTAGAATGGTATACTTTAATGTTGGCTTTTATCCAGATAGTAAGTATATCGACAATAGTTCATTTAGTGATATCTAAAGAACATCTTGAAAAGTGGATGAAGGTATTAGTTTTAAGTATCGTTTATGTGTTTTGGATTCGATTGATAGCAACCTTTCAATTTACATCCACAGCCGGAATAGCTGCCTTTTCTGGCTCTATTTTGCTTCTTAATGGTTCGAAAAAGGATTATTTGTGGGCATTTTCTTTAATATTATTAGCAGCTCTGGTGCGTTTTGAGATGGCAGGAATGATGTTATTGTTATTTTCTCCCTTGTTCCTTAGAATGATTGTAGCGCAGAAAAAAGAGATCTTTACTTTTACAATATTGGCAGTTTTTATTTTTTCACTTCCTATAATTGATAACTCTTTCTATAAAGAAGAGTGGAAACAATTCAAAGAATATAATTTCTATAGAGGAAAGATAAATGACAATCCGAATTACTGGCGTGCCAATGATAAATTGCCGGAAGGTATTTCAAAAGAGGATTACCATATGTTTTTATGGGGTATTGGAGACGGAAAGGTCTTTACGCTAAATAATATTAATTCTATATACAATACACTTCATCATCCTTCGCCTAAAATTAGGATCAAGCATATTAAGAATATTATTGTCTCAAAAGATTATTTCTTACCAATTATAATTATAATTTTGCTTTCTATTATTGTTTTCTTTAACACAAAATCTTCTTATCGCTTCATTTTGCTATCATCGATAATAGCAACATTAGGTGTTTTTATGTTAATTAGCATGAATGCGTATCTAAAAGACCGAGTTTTTATATGCATGATTCTACCTATAATATACACCATCATAATATCATTAATTAATACAGAAAGTGGATATCAGACTACATTTAAAGTAGTAATTCATTGTTGTTTCGTCTGCGTAATAGGATTTTATGCCGTTAATGCTATATATAGAAATACAACAAACATGCTGCCTAAAGATTTGCAAGATGAGCAATGCGAATTATTAAAATCCACTGATGAGTATGTATATAATTTTGATTGTAGTCTGGCAATGGATTATGTTTGGAATGTCAAAGATTTCCCAGCTCGCCCCGTATCATTAGGATGGTTAACAAATATTCCTCTAAGCAAAAATGTATTATTAGGTTATGATGATTTTGTAAATAATAAGATTGTGATTTTTAGCAACCACGGGAACACAAATCAGGTAGAAAAAATTCAAAATTATCTTCTTTCAAAATATAATATTGATGCTACGTATACCATTGTAAATCAATCAGAGCATTATGCATTGTATAAAATAACAAAACTGTAAATTATATGATCCCCTTTAATAAACCGCACCTCACTGGAAAGGAGGCGCACTATATGTATCAAGCCGTATACAACGGCAAGTTGTCCGGAAACGGAGAGTTCACGAAGAAATGCCAACGGTATTTTGAACAACGCTATGGCTTCAAGAAGTGCTTACTCACAACGAGTGGCACCGACGCATTAGAGATGTGCGCAATGCTGTGCGACCTGAAGCAGGGCGACGAAGTCATCGTACCAAGTTATACCTTCGTGAGTACCGCACTCGCTTTTTTGCGTGAAGGGGCAAAAGTGGTATTTGCCGACTCTATGAAACGCAATCCTAATTTGGATGCAGAAACCTTGGAAAGCCTTATCACGCCACGAACAAAAGTCATTGTACCCGTTCACTATGCCGGCGTGGCGTGCGATATGGATGCAATTATGGCAATAGCAGAGCGACATAACCTGCTTGTTGTGGAAGATGCTGCGCAAGCGATAGATAGTTATTATCTTGCGAGCGGGGACGGCCGCGCTCCCAAACCGCTTGGTTCAATCGGACATTTTGCTGCTTTCTCTTTCCACGAAACGAAGAATATCACCGCCGGTGGCGAAGGCGGACTGCTTGTGGTTAACGATGAGCGTTTCGTTCGTCGCGCAGAGATCATCTGGGAGAAAGGCACCAACCGTGCCGAGTTCTTCCGTGGCGAGGTGAACAAATACGGTTGGGTGGATATGGGGTCTTCTTTTCTTCCTGCTGAGATTAACGCCGCCTTCCTTTGGGCACAGTTGGAGAACTTGGACGAAATACAAACCAAACGTAAGGCCCTCTGGAACTGCTACTATGAACATCTATCAAAAATCATCACAGATTACAATGAGCAAAATACATCTGCACGTGACACCTCGCTGAATAAGGCTGTTCCCTTTGCCTTACCCGATATACCCGCCTATGCCGCCAACAACGCACACATGTTCTATCTTATTTTGCCTTCGTTGGAAGCGCGTACTGCTCTCATTAAGCACCTCAAAGAAAACGATATTCTCGCGGTATTCCACTATCTGAGTCTTCATAACAGCCAATTCTACAAAGACAAACACGATGGTCGCTCACTACTCGAGTGCGACCGATATGCAGATACATTAGTACGCTTGCCTATGTTTTACGACCTTTCTCTTGACGATGTAACCCATATCTGCACACTTATAAAAGAGCTTTATATCAACTCATAACAAGCACTGCAAAGCGCACTGACGTTACGAGCATATATTTTTTCACACTGCCAAATTTGCATATTTAACAAAAAGGTTGAACCTTTGCCGCCACGAAGGTTAGTATATTCGTCATATATACCGATAGTTTATGCACATTGAGAAAACAATAAACACAGAAAAAACAATAACACACAAAAAAAGCAGCGATTGCTCGCTGCTTGTGAACCAGCTGGGGCTCGAACCCAGGACCCCATCCTTAAAAGGGATGTGCTCTACCTGCTGAGCTACTGATTCCCGACTTTTTCTCAAAAGCGGCTGCAAAAATATGGTGAATTTCAGATATAGAAAAATAAAAATACAAAAAAAGTGAAAGTTTCTAATCATTTACAACCTATCTCTTTGACTTACAATAGAATATCCAGCACCGAAATTTCAGTAGGTCAATTAGCCATCGGAGGCAACAATCCTATTCGCTTGCAAACAATGGCTAATGTATCAACTAACGACATAGCCGCCTCGGTGGCACAAGCCAAACGATGTGTAGAGGCAGGAACAGAACTGTTACGTTTCACTACACAAGGAGAGAAAGAGGTTGATAGTCTTAACATTATACACCAACAACTGCGTCAGCAAGGCATAACCATTCCCTTGGTAGCCGATGTACATTTCCGTGCCGACGTGGCTGATAAAGCAGCAGCAGTAGTGGAGAAAGTGCGTATCAACCCGGGCAATTACGTTGACCCCGCACGCAAGTTCATTCACATTGACTATACCGACGAAGCATATCAAAACGAACTGCAACGTCTTGAAAAGCGGTTCGTTCAACTGCTTGATATTTGCCGCCAACACCATACCGCCATTCGCATTGGTGTTAACCACGGCAGCCTTAGCGACCGTATTCGCTCACGCTATGGCGATACGGCAGAAGGAATGGTGGAGAGTTGTATGGAGTTCCTGCGCGTGGCTAAAAAACAGCATTTCAAGGATATCGTACTCAGTATCAAAGCCAGCAATACATTTATTATGGTGCAGACTGTTCGTCTGCTTATCAGTCGTATGCACCTTGAGCAAATGGCATTTCCCGTGCATTTAGGCGTTACGGAAGCAGGCGAAGGCGAAGACGGACGCATTAAGTCGGCTGTGGGTATAGGAGCCTTGTTGGCAGAAGGCATAGGCGACACTATTCGCGTAAGCCTGAGCGAAGAACCCGAACAAGAACTCCCCGTGGCACAGGCTCTGCGGGACTACTTCACTGACCCCGATAGCATACGCTATAAGGACGTAACGCTCGTAAAGGAGACTGACACTACTTCCAAAGACACTTTCACCTACCACTCCTCTCAAACAGATGCCTCACTCTTTTCCCTGCAAGCCGCAGCCGAATGCGGACGCTTGGGTATGGGAAGGCAAAAGGAAAACGTTGATTTAGTGATTACCAATCCTAACTTCTCCACCGACTATTGTCGCCAATTAGCCCAAGACATACAACAGGCAGCAGGTATCCTGCGCTACAAGACTGAGTTCGTGTCCTGTCCCGGGTGCGGACGAACGCTTTTTGATCTGCAACACACAGTGGCACAAATAAAACTCGCCTTTGCTCAACGCTCCGACCTCCCGCCTATGAAAATAGCGGTTATGGGCTGCATCGTCAACGGTCCGGGGGAGATGGCAGATGCCGACTACGGCTACGTTGGTGCAGGTAGAGACAAAGTAAGCCTTTACAAACAAAAAGAGTGTATAAAACAGAATATACCTGAACAAGAAGCAGTCAGCGAACTGATACAACTAATTGAAAAAGATTTATAATCAAACAAATATATGACACACATGGTTTTAAATCACACATATATATCAAAAAATACTACACTTATGAACAAATCACCCTTACAAATCGCGCGTCAGGCATATATGCCCAAGATGCCCAAGGCTCTCACAAGCAATACAAGTCTTAAAGAAGGCGAACCGACACAATCGGTAGCCGACCAAGAAGCCATCAAATCACTCTTCCCCAATACCTATGGTATGCCCATCATCACCTTTGAACAGTCCGACGTAGCGCAAGCCGCAGCCTCACAAGCCATTAACGTAGGTGTTATTCTCAGCGGCGGACAAGCCCCCGGCGGACATAACGTCATCTCAGGTCTGTTTGACGGACTCAAACGCCTCAACAGCAACAACCGTTTATATGGTTTCCTTGGAGGTCCGAGCGGACTCATTGACGGCAAATATATCGAACTGACAGCCGACATCATTGACGAGTATCGCAACAGCGGCGGCTTTGACATCATCGGTTCAGGACGCACCAAATTAGAGGAAACAGAGCAGTTTGACAAAGGTATGGAAGTGTGCCGTCGCTTGGGTATAACAGCCATTGTCATTATCGGTGGCGACGACAGCAACACCAACGCTTGCGTACTGGCTGAATACTATCGTCAGAAACAATGCGGCATACAAGTTATCGGCTGCCCGAAGACCATCGACGGCGACCTGAAAAACGGTATGATAGAGACATCTTTTGGTTTTGACACCGCCTGCAAAGTATATAGTGAACTCATAGGTAACATACAACGCGATGCCAATTCAGCAAAGAAATACTGGCACTTCATCCGTCTTATGGGACGCAGTGCCAGCCATATCGCTTTGGAGTGCGCATTGCAGACACACCCCAATGTATGTATCATCTCCGAAGAGGTGGAAGCCAAACAGATGACCTTGAACGACATCGTTGAGCAGATTAGCACTGCCGTTGCCGCTCGTGCCGCCAAGGGGCTTAACTTTGGTACGGTATTGATTCCCGAAGGTCTGATTGAGTTTATCCCTGCCATGCGTGTACTCATACAAGAGTTGAACGACCTGTTGGCTAACAACGGTACTTTCAACCTCAACGACCTCACTCCCGCTTCTGCCGAACTCTATCGCTCGCTGCCCGAAGCCATTGCTAAACAACTCACAATGGATCGCGACCCGCACGGTAATGTACAAGTCAGCCTTATAGAAACAGAGAAACTGCTCATCGAGATGGTTGCCAAACGCCTTGACGCAATGAAGAAAGAGGGTACATATTCCGGTAAGTTTGCCGCTCAACACCATTTCTTCGGTTACGAAGGTCGTTGCGCCGTACCGAGTAACTTCGATGCCGACTACTGCTACAGTCTTGGACAGACTGCCGTTCAACTCTTGGCAGCCGGTAAGACCGGTTATATGTCCGTTGTCAGCAACCTGACACGCCCAGCCGCTGAATGGCAAGCCGGCGGAGTGCCTATCACGATGATGATGAATATGGAACGCCGCAACGGCAAACTCAAACCCGTTATTCAAAAAGCATTGGTTGGCCTTAACGGCGCACCGTTCCGTTACCTTGCCGACCACCGCGATGAATGGAACATATCAACCGACACTTATCTCTACCCCGGACCGATACAGTACTACGGACCGAGCGAAGTGTGCGACCAACCCACTCATACACTGCGTTTGGAACACCAAGCATAACTCATTCGGTATGCATACTGTAAGAGTTATCATTATAAGTACATTCTTGTTTGTTACGAGTATGGGCTATGCCCAATACTCGGACAAACAGTTGTATGAAGCATATCTGACTGAGGATATGTCGCTTTGGGCTGATTATCTTCACACCACTTCGTGGCAAAAGGCTAATAAACAAGAGAAAGCAAGAGTGCTCAATTATATGTACGGCTACATACCCTATCTTAATTCCGTCAATCAAAAAGACTCCTGCCTTGTTTATTACGAACGGTTTATGCGCTATCTCGATGAGTATAAACCGAATATGAATGAAGCAGAATACTATGCTTATTTGAGCGGGGGGTATGCCTACGCTTGTATGGTCGGCAAAAGCCATATGATATACGGAGTCAAGTCGCTTAATGCCGCCGAGAAAGCCATTAACCTGATTACCAAGAGCAAAGAGCCTCTACCGCTTGTCTATTACGCAAGAGCAAATGTCTATTTCTACTCGCCTAAATTTGTCGGTGGTGACAAAGAAAAAGCCTTGCACTATTTTTCTCAGGCAGCACAACTGATGGCAAACGACACAACCTTTCACCACCATTGGATTTACCCTGCCACGCAACTTAATATAGCACAGTGTTACGACAAGACGGGTCATACCGATCAAGCCATCAACCTATGCGAGCACATACTCCTGCTCCACCCTACCTTTCGCTATGTTAAGTACGACTACCTTCCCCAACTACGTAACAACTGAAAAATAAGCAGACCATACTCATGTATCGCTGCTTTTTGAGGCAGTACAAAACCAATGACTTTTTTTTTGAGAAAAAAGTTTTTTCAGGTCAATAATATGGCATATTTTTGCGCGTTTTTCAAGAAAAACAGAAAGATATCAATCTTATTAACCAATTTTTTAGGAGGGCAAAATCATAGCAAACCCACAAAATGGTCCGCAACGTCGTGGCCGCGTAGAAAAAGAGATGCCTAACCGCATCAATGATGCCATCAGAGGCGTGCGAGAAGTTCGCCTTGTAGGTGACAATGTAGAACAGGGAATATATTCCTACGAAGAGGCTATCCGCATAGCCGATCATCAGAATTTGGACTTGGTGGAAATCAGTCCGAATGCCGAGCCGCCTGTATGTCGTATAATAGACTATCAGAAGTTCCTCTACCAGAAGAAACGCAAGGAGAAGGAGCAAAAGCAAAACTCAAAGAAGATTGATATTAAAGAGATTCGCTTCGGACCTCAAACCGATGAACACGATTACAACTTCAAACTCAAACACGCACAGGAGTTCCTTAAAGGCGGCGACAAAGTGAAGGCATACGTCTTTTTCCGCGGTCGTTCGATTTTATTTAAGGAGCAAGGCGAATTGCTGTTGGCGCGTTTTTGCACCGACTTGGAGCAATTTGGCAAGCCGGAAGCAGTGCCTAAGTTGGAAGGGAAGCGAATGATTGTTATTATCGCACCGAAAAAGGGGTGATAGTTAGTCAAGTCAGATAGTTGTATAGAATAGGTCGTCAGAAAGAAAATGGTCGTTAGGTCCTAAGGCTACCTGCGATTCTAAATAAAAACATATTATTAACCAAAAATCATTAACAAAATGCCAAAGGTAAAGACTAATTCCGGTGCCAAAAAAAGATTTACTCTTACCGGAACGGGTAAAATTAAGCGTAAACACGCTTACAAGAGTCACATTTTGACCAAGAAGACCAAGAAGCAGAAACGCAACTTGACTCATGTAGCAATGGTCGATCAGTCTAACATGCGTAGTTTAAGAGAGATGCTCTTGCTGCGTTAAGTATTAACCACCAAAATTTTACAGAATTATGCCAAGATCAGTAAATCACGTAGCTTCTCGCGCTCGTCGTAAGAAGATTATGAGCCTCACAAGAGGTAACTTTGGTGGCCGTGCAAACGTTTGGACAGTTGCCAAGAACACATGGGAGAAAGGTCTCCAGTACGCTTATCGCGATCGTAAGAACAAGAAACGCACATTCCGTGCATTGTGGATTCAACGTATCAATGCCGCTGCTCGTTTAGAGGGTATGAGTTACAGCCAGATGATGGGTGCGCTCAAGAAAGCAGGTATTGAGATTAACCGCAAAGTTCTTGCCGATTTGGCTATGAATCAGCCGCAAGCCTTCAAAGCCATCGTGGATCAAGCCAAGAAGTCATTATAATGACCCTTAACAAACATAAGGCTGCGTCAAAGCAACACTTTGATGCAGCCTTAATTGTTAGAGAGGCAAAATACATTTTCCAATGGACAATTATATAGTATCAGCACGTAAGTATCGTCCGATAACCTTTGATTCGGTAGTAGGTCAGCAGTCGCTCACCAATACTCTCAAGAATGCTATTCGTACCAATCATTTGGCTCATGCCTACCTGTTTTGCGGTCCGCGTGGCGTAGGTAAGACCACTTGTGCCCGAATCTTCGCCAAGACAATCAACTGTCTTACCCCGACGGAGAGTCACGACGCTTGCAATGAATGCGAATCGTGCCGTGCCTTCAATGAGCAGCGCAGTTTCAATATACACGAATTAGATGCAGCGAGCAACAACTCGGTGGAAAACATACGCGACATCATCAAAGAGGTAATGATACCGCCGCAAATAGGCAAATACAGCGTGTATATTATAGACGAGGTACATATGCTCTCAACCGGTGCGTTTAACGCACTGCTGAAGACCTTGGAGGAACCGCCATCGTATGCCATTTTCATACTTGCCACCACCGAGAAACATAAGGTGCCACCTACCATATTGAGCCGTTGCCAAGTGTATGATTTTCAGCGAATCACCATAAGCGACATCATCTCTCACTTGCAGTTTGTTGCCAAAAGCGAAGGCTTGACGGCTGACGAGCAGGCATTGGCAGTTGTGGCAAAGTATGCAGACGGCGGTATGCGTGACGCTCTGTCCATATTTGACCAATTAGTGGCATATTCAGGCAAAGAAGTTACCTATCAGAAGACCATTGAGGTACTTAACATACTTGATTCCGACTACTATTTCCGCATTACCGATGCTGCATTTAATGCTCAATACACGGAGGTCTTGACCTTGTTTGATGCCGTATTACAAAAAGGATTTGAGGCAGGCACATTCGTCAATGGTTTGGAGAGCCATCTGCGCGATGTATTGGTAGCCAAAGACAAACAGACTCTGCCGCTTTTGGACACCGCCGAATCGGTGAAAGAACAATACATCAAGCAAGCACAAACGATAGATGCCGTATGGTTGTTCAACGCATTGGACTTGCTCAATCAGTGTTTGCAGCAATATCGCAGCAATACCAACAAACGGCTGACAGTGGAGATTAACCTGCTCAAACTCTGTCGTCTCAACGAGCCCAAGACCGAATATACGCTGCCGAAGGTTGGCAATCAGCCTGCCGGTACGGCTCAACCTGTAAGACCGACAACACCTGTTACACCCAAACAGCCGACCAAGACCGTCAATAATACCATTCCGCAAGTTATACCTTCTATCAATAGGGTACAGCCTGTTGCAACAACACCTACTGCCTCAACCGCAGTACCTGCAACACCGCAAAGCAGCCCTTTTACCGCTGACCAATTCAATGACGCATGGATTGGTCTGCACCGTTTATTCCCGAGGGAAGGGCGTCTGATATCAATTCTTAACAATGCCCACCCTACACTCCGCAGCGAAACTGAGGTGAGCATAACGGTCAATAATCCGTGGCAAAAAGAAGAATATGAACGGTTTAGCAATAAGATAACAGAGTCGCTGCGACAGACCTTGCACAACAATCGCATATCTATTTCAGTCATCATCGATGATAGTCAGAAAAGCCAAACAGCCTACACAAGTGATGAGAAGATAAAGCGAATGACGGAACAATATACGCAGTTACAAACATTCAAAGACACATTAGGGTTGATAGTTGAATAATCTGTTCCACCATAACGATATGCTATATGACTTGAAGAAATATCTACCTACCACCCGCAAAGAAATCGGGTTGCGCGGTTGGGATGGTGTAGATATTATTCTTTTTTCAGGCGATGCCTACATAGACCATCCTTCTTGCGGAGCCGCCGTCATAGGTCGCGTATTGGAAACCAACGAATATAAGGTTGCTCTTGTACCTCATCCCGATTGGCGCGGTGACCATCGTGATTTTACCAAGTTAGGCAAGCCCAATAAGTTCTTTGCCGTTACAGCGGGTGCGATGGACTCAATGGTCAATCACTACACGGCAATGCGTCGTCTTCGCTCTGATGACGCATTCACACCCGAAGGTAAAGCGGGACACAGACCCGACTACTGCACCATAACCTACTGCCGTATATTAAGGCAACACTTCCCTGACACCCCTATCGTCATAGGCGGCATAGAAGCCTCTATGCGTCGTTTGTCCCACTACGACTACTGGTCAGACAGCCTTATGCCCTCCATACTGATAGACTCGACTGCCGATCTGCTCATCTATGGAATGGGCGAAAAAGCCATAGTGGAGATAGCGCAAAAAGGCATAAGGAAAGATATTCCCCAAACAGCCTATTTCACTCGCGAGAAACAGAACACAGACAACGATACCATTGTTCTTCACAGTTATGAGCAGGAGCAGAAAGACAAACGTCTGCACGCCGACAACTTCCGCGTTATAGAAACCGAATCCAACAAGATATACGCCAAGCGTCTGATACAGCCTACGGGTGATGGTCAAGTAGTGGTCAATCCGCCCTACCCTCCTATCAGCAGCGAGGAACTGGACCATATATACGACCTGCCTTATCAGTACCTGCCCCATCCTAAATACAAGGACAAGCGCATACCCGCCTACGAGATGATTCGTTTTTCTGTGTGTATTCACAGAGGCTGCTTTGGCGGTTGCTCGTTCTGCACTATATCGGCTCACCAAGGCAAGCAGATTGTGTCACGCTCCGAAAATAGCATACTCCGCCAGATAGACCAACTCAAAGACCTTCCTTCGTGGAAAGGCTATTTGAGCGACTTGGGCGGTCCGTCAGCCAATATGTACGGCATAAGCGGCAAAGATAAGTCGTTATGCGACAAATGCGCTCGCCCTTCGTGTCTGCAACCTAATATATGCAACAACCTGAATATAGACTTCTCATCGCTTATACACCTCTACCATAAGGTTGATGCCTTACCTTACATAAAAAAATCCTTTGTCGGTTCGGGCATCAGATACGATTTGATGAACGATGAGTATGCGGAGGAGTTGATAGTCAGGCACGTGAGCGGTAGGCTGAAAGTGGCACCCGAACATACCTCCGACGAAGTGGTAAGGCTGATGCGCAAGCCGAAGTGGAAAGCCTATTTACAGTTTCGCGACCTGTTCCTGCGTATTAACGAAAAACACGGACTTAGGC
>CAMVHW010000011.1 GCA_947167395.1 uncultured Bacteroidales bacterium | reverse complement strand
GAAGTTATACGGGTCGGCAAGCCTGTTGGACGATCCCACCTCTGCCCCGGAACGCCGTGCCCCCGAGGGCAATGCCACGCAGAAACTGTAAAAAACGGTAAAGAGTTGGGGTGAGTTATCGTCCTGTACCCGTATGACGAACCCGTTTGTTGGGAATTTTGGGGTTTGCCATATCCACCTCGCTCTCCCAAGGACCACACAAACGGCAGTCGTGCTGAATAAAACTGCCTACCAAAATGGTCAGTTTGATACCGGCATAGAGATTATGCAAACTTCGCGATATAGACTCTTTTGTGGAAAAGACGTGATTGGCTTCATATTCGGGGAAGTCCCACTTATACGCAGTTGGGATATAGAGGAAGTCCTTCTCCGTATTAGGCATTATGTTGAGCAAGCCATAGTCGGCAAACAGGGCAATACGCATTCTCCACTCGTGGCGTTGGCTGCCCTCGGAAGACAAACGCCAACGAGGTTCGTACTTGGATAAGTAACTAATCTCCTTACCCCACTCCGCTCCTATCTCAAAGGAGGCGAGCACGTCCATCTTAAGATGTAGGTGTTCGCCTTTTCTTTCCACAGGCACATTCCTACGAAGCCCGTGATTATCCATTTCAACAAAATTACCGAGATACTGCGGATAGGTGGCAGTGGTCTCACCAACGGTATAAACAGAAGTGGCACCGACTGACATCGTATAGTTGAACTTCAAACCGGTAAGGAAGTAAAAATGTCGCATTCCGAAGCCGAAGAGCATAGGCACTTGAGCGTGTAAGTTCCATGCCTTATCTTGTCTATTACGGAAATCGTACCTTAACAGATAAGGATAGCCTCGTGCATCGACCACATTGGAATCAAAGAAAGTGGAATCGTTGATACTATTAGTAACGTTCTGATACCGTATGCCTATTCCCAACTGCATCTTAAAATACCTGACTTGCAAGTCATAACACAAGCCTATACCCAAGCCGTAACCTCCCGGGGACAAACTGACATTAGGCATAGAAGAGAGGAAAGTGGAATACGAACCGTCTATATAGCCTCCAAACAGATTGTGTATATCTCCGTACATACCTGTTCGTAGTCCGTTATGGTCCAACGGTCGGTTGGAGTAGTTGGTTCCGCCGCCTCCAAGCATATATCGGCGCTTGGACTGACCGTAAAAGGCAGACGGCAACAACATAAGCGACAATATAACAATCAATATCTTCCTATACATCATCTACAACTATTTGGCAGGGACTATTACTATTTTGAATGTTCGCATATCTCCGTCATCGGTGCGAATAGTGATAAAGCAGAAACCTGCCACCGTTGGCACTTCCACTTGGCATACATAATTATTTTCGTCCGGCACAAAGCGTTGTCTGCCTGACAAGGGGTGACCATATACATCGCTGAAATAATACTCACCCCTGAGCGATGACAATATCCACACATAAGGATAAGAAGCCACCACAAGGGTCGGAACGACCGCAAAATAGTCTTTCTTGGGCACTATATGGTCTTCTATGCGTATGGGGCAAATAGGGCAGGTGAATTGTGAATGTCCGTCGTCTGTTCGGGTAAGCAGCACACGATATTCGCTCGGACAATGCTCGCCGTCAATCTCACTGCCGAAATTAAGATTGAGGCTATCCAACCAATACAGATACTCGCGCGTCTGACCTATAATAGGCTTGTCATTATAGTACCACTGATACCGGGAGAACTCGTATCCGCCGTTATAAATTTCGTTAAAGAGAACAATACCGTCGTTCCAGTGTTGCTCGTGTATCCACGACGGATAGAGAATGTTAAGCAGTGTGTCGCGTGTTTGCTGTTCGTCCGAACACAAGCCGTTATGCAAGATAACTCGCATTCGGTATATATCAGGTCGGGGGTACTGTTTCTTTGGCGTTTTGATATACGAGGGTTGTCCGCTCCAAGTCTCAAAATAGGGCACTCCGGGCATAGGCAATGTCTCGCCTTGGGGTATAGGCACCGTGAAATACAGGTTGGTCAGTTCGTCTTTGCTTAACGGCTGATTGTATATATTCTCAAAGCCCTGTTCTTGCGCCGCATCATCAAAGATGACGGTATAGGACTCAATAGGTCTGCCCTCGTAAGTATAATTGATTTCAAAATTGCTCTCATCTGCACATATAGGCGGCAAGGTGAGGGTGAAGTTAGTTGGGGGAATAACCACCAAATGTGTATAGACGGTATGCTTACAGCCAAACTTATTGGTCGTTACATAGACATACAACCCTTGCTCGGAATAAGACACACTATAATCATCCGCAGCAAGCAAAGAGTCGCGTTCCATTAACAAGGGATAATAGACAGCAGGAGCGCAAATAGTGTCATATAGGAAGGTTTGCGTGGTGTCATATACCGCAAGCGAGAGATGAATGATACTGTCGCAGCCATCGCGAGTCAGGAAGTTATATGTATTGGAATAGGTCCAAGTGTATGGGTCGCTCTTTTGCAGTTGCCCATAGACGACTTCTATCGCTCCGTCCGTAAACGGCAATTCGTCTATACAACGCTGTACAGACAAAGGATAGTCATACGCCTGCTTGACGTGCAAACGCAATTCGTAAATGCTGTCACAGCCGTGAATGGTAAGAAGTGAATCAACACATATCGTATCGCCTGCCAATGACTTGGTTATGTTTCTTCCTCTCCACTTGGTGTATGTGTCGTTGGAACAAATAGTGTCATAGTCAATATGCTTGTACGCAGGGAATAGTGTTGCATACAAATGGTATATACTATCACAGCCGTGAACTGTTTGTAAGGTATCAGAGAAGTTGGTATCAATAGGCGATTGCGGGATGTCGGTTATGTCGTAGTATTGCCACAAGGCTATAAGCGAATCGTTATGCAGGCTGAATGCCTGATTAGAACATTCCTCAATGGTATCAAAGAAAGCATAAGTGGGATATATTTGCAGATGGTATCTATAGATAGAGTCGCAGCCATGATGATCACGATAACGCATATCGTACCATCTATGAGCAGGATCGACTATTGCATCTCCGGGTTTCCATACTATCTCCTGACCGTGCTTGGAAGTATGGTAATAAGTTTGATTATCACATAAGGTATCAAAGGTCTCGGCTATGAAGATAGGTATGATATGCAGTCGCAAGCAATAGATACTATCACAACCATTCACAGTCTTCCCCGGCACTTTGGCCTCAATGAAGGTAGTGTCTTGATAGGAAAAGTATTGCCCAAGGTAATAACAGAAATCGGTGGCACAGATAGTTGTGTCCGACAAAAAGAAATACGACGGGCGGACGGTGAGTTGCAGACGCGACAGACTGTCACAGCCATACCACGACCTCAACATCGTATCTCTATAAATTACCGTATCATTCTTGGCTGCTTGCGGCAACACGGCTTGATAGGGCAATATGTATGTAGTATCCACTTTGGCTGCTGAGATGACCGTGTTTTGATATATACCGAACCGATCTTGCTGCTTCCATACAAATCCTTCATTTCTGCAAGCATTGGTGACAGTGAGAGTGTCGTAGATTGGATGGACGTAGAGAGTAAGATAATAAATACTATCACAGTCTTCGCAATTAAGGACGGACGCACATTTTTCGCTCGTTTGATACTTTGCCGTATCATAATACACACTCGGAGAGAGAATGATACTATCCAAGTCGCTTATCAGTAGTGCAGAGTCACCCGTGAAAGTCTTGTTTTGCCAAGTTGCTCTGTCTGTTAGACATAGATGGATAGTGTCATATATATGATACGAAGGCTTAATGTGCAAAGACAGTCCGTATATACTGTCACAGCCGTATATGGTTGTGTATTTTTCCTCTATGGTCGTATCTTTGGCAATGCTAATGTCAATCAAGCCGTGGTCATGCCCTTCGTCGTCCACCCAACGCCATTTGTTTACCATATCCTGACATACGGAGAAATGCTGACGATAGTCATATACCGAATCAACCCTGAAAATAAGTGTAATCAGGCTATCACAACCCAAAGAAGACGTGATAGTATCTTGATATGTATATACCCCCACCCTATTGGTCGGCAGCAGTCCGCTTTTACCATTATGAAGATTTGTGTATTCATACTCATCGTTCTGACACACACTGACATATATAGTTGTATCTGCCACCCTGCTCACTATTATCCTCGCCAAATACGTACTGTCACAACTATCCTTAACCGTATATCTTTGTACTTCGGACGAATACATACCCGCACTCATATTGGTGCGAACACTATCAAAGAGAGACTCGTCATAAGTTCTATGGAACTGATTATATTGACTTCCAACAAACAGCACGCCCTGCCAACTCACCGTATCGTTTTCACACATATACAGAGTCGTATCAAAGCGATAAATGGGGGACACATATAGTTCCACGCCAAATATACTATCGCAGTGATGGATTGTTTTCAGTGTATCTCCGTGTATAAAACTTCCTGACTTACTCCTATCATAAAAGCCATGTGACCCACCATACTCATCTACCCATTCCCATTGGGTATTAACGGTGTCCTGACATACCTTTATACGTTGTGTATTGCGATAAACGGGGTGAATATGATAAGTCATTCTGACTATACTATCGCAGCCGTTGGAAGCAGTGATTGTATCTTGATATGTGATGTCTCGTGCCTCCATTGTCGAAACCACACCGCCCTGACCATTATTCATCGCCTCGTACTCCACATACTCCTCTTGACAAGCGTCACGCTCTTGCTCTGTATAGAAAGAAGGTAAGACAAACAAAGTCAAAAAGTATGTGCTATCGCAATTATTGACAGTCGTGTATGTTTGCTCATCACTATATTGACCTGCCGAATAAGTCTTGACCTCCTTGTACAAAGTAGCATTGTATGACTTTCGATATGCATCGTACTTATCGCCGACATAGAGTATGCCCTGCCACGAAACAGAATCGTTATCACATATAGTCAATGTGTCGCGATAGACGATACTGTCTCTCACGGTTAGATATATTGTTACCACACTGTCGCAACCATACTGCAGGCTCGGCACTGTAAATGTATATTCGCCCGATGTATAAGCCTCTTCGGTTTCGTCATTATATTTATACGGCAGGTTTTCGGGACAGATAAAAGGCGACAAATATGTGTAAAGCGTAGGTCTGACTATTATCCTTTTGATTGTTATACTATCGCAATAGAAAGGTTGTGCCGTATGTAAGGTATCATACAGAACGGTATCTAACACCTGCTCGTTTAACTTATCCCAACTCAAAAGATGAGAATAACCTTGTGGTCTGTATGTGTCATAAGTTATCCATTCGTATTGACCATCGCTTTCACATAGTATAGTATCTCTTTCCTTAACCCTGAACGTGTTGCCAAATAAGACGGTTACCTTCACTATACTATCACAGCGAACAGCATTGAGCAGTGTCTTTGTATATACGCTGTCGTGGGTGAAGGTGATGGTGTCATAGTCTTGGTCTATGTATTGTTCGCCCAAGCAACGATAGATAGTGGTGTCATTAACCGAATGACGATTGACCTGCAAATGCAGGATGTTAATACTATCACAACCTGACACGGCACTTAGCGTATCGCGATAAATCCCCGTTACGGACAAATCGAAGAAATGAGCGCTCTCGGTAGGGTGATTATAGTGTTCCTCGTTATCACATATAGTGTCATACAAATGTCTTTCTATCTTCTCTCTTACGGCTATATTATATGTTACTATACTGTCACAGCCATACTGTTTGCTCACTAATTTTTCATTTTCAGTACCGCCCTTATAGTCCTTTTGCACAGACTTATTATTCTCCACACAATACATATATGGCAACTGCTCCGGGCAAAGAGTTATCTGTACAGTGTTTCTTAAAGTAGGCTTAACAGTCAGATATAAGGTCAATAGGCTATCACATTGATGCTGCGACTGATGACGATAAGTGGTACTATATAGCCATTCAGGCGAATGCCACGTGTCGGCATTCTTAACATCGTTTAGCGTAATCTCCTGAAGCATTTTGCCTTTATTGTCATTCCATTGGTACGGCAACTCGCTTTCGCATATTGTGTCATAAACAGACGTTGAATAGGTTGGATAGATAGTTATCGGCAGATGAACTATACTATCACAACCGTTAATAGTATGCAGAGTGTCGGTATAAGTTTGGGAATATGGATATGTAAGGTCATCGGCAAACTGAATATCTCTTATTAACTGACCATTGTCCTCTCTTTTCCACTCATAGTGTGTCTGCCCTTGACACAAAGACACCATAGGTAAGGGTTGGTTATTATATGTAGGATGCACATACAAATGCAAAGTAAATGAACTGTCTTGCCCCATAGTGGTTTGATGTTCATCGCGAATGGTATATGTACCCGGAGCAAGGTTCTTGAATACAGTGTCGTTAAAATGTCCTTCCCATTGATATTCTTCGTTTTGGCAAATATGTTTAGATTCTTCGTTTATATAAGCAGGCAATACCGTAACGTGAATATGCATTATGCTATCACAATCGTTAACAGTATATAGATTGTCTGTAAAGTTATGCTCACCAACGGTCAAAGACTCATAGTGAAGGTTATTCCAATCGAATGGTGTATGGTTGTTGATAGTCAGCGGTTCATCGTTGATTTCGTATGTCTTCCATACATTCAATTCCAAACAGACTATTGAGTCGCAGCCCTGACGAGTGGTGCGAAGTGTGTCATAATAAACGGTATCGCCCTTTACTCCTGCACTATAGGTTCTCTCCTTTCCGTTGAAGGTATATGTAAAGGGCTCACACCCGCTATCTATTATCTTTTTATAGCCTCGCTGTTTCACTTTGAGGGTAAGCGTACGAACGCTGTCGCAACCATTCGCTTTGGTTTTATGCTCTTTCGTGTATGTATCATCGATGTATTTATTGGAGCCATAATAATCTGCCCCTTCTTCTTTGCTGCGAACCACTTGTTTGCCATACCATTTTTGCCCCTCCCATACCACATAGTCGCCTTCGCATATCTCGGCAACTGTATCCTGACGATATGTAGGATAAATAACGCAATGCCGATAAACGGTCTTCGCGCAACCTTTGTCGGTGTATGTGGTTATAGTGAAATCTTTCTCGTATGGCGGAGTATAGGAAGAAAAAGTTGTTCCTGTCCAACCCTGTATATCTATAACCGTTGTATCTTTTATATAATCATCACTATATGGCCACAATATCGGCAATTCGCTTTGACATTTTCTTATAGTATCATATACCTGTTCCAAGGGATTGAAGGTAATATGCAGCGTGCGTATATCATCACAACCTGCCGATGTCTTCAGCCTGCGAGTATAAGTTCCGGAAGTTGTTATTACCGTATCACGCCACTGTGTATTATGCACAGCGTAGCGAACTGACCTCTCCGACCAATAGAACGACTCGCCGACACACATAGAAATAGTGGTGTCTTTCTCAAAAGTGTCATTAACGGTAAGAATAAGAGTACTTATGTCATCACACCCTTCGGCGGCAGAAACAGTATCGTTATACATTCCCGATTCGGTTTTTTCTATCGTCTTGTTATGAACCTTCCATTTATACGGCAGTTGAGCCGAACAGATGACTGTGTCTATTGTATCTCTTTTCACCTCGTGAATAGTAAGGTTGAGCGTTACCACACGCTTACAGCCGTATTGAGTTTCAACCGTATCCCGCGTCTTATAGGTATAAGGGAAAGACTTGATTTTACCTATATCGCTCGCTGCTATCTCTTTATAAAAAGTATTATTATGACCATCTACTATCTTCCATAAATAGGGCAAGTGGTTATAACATATCTTATCATTATATGTTTTTGTTTCATTGGGAGCAATAAACACTTTTATGTGTAACAGGCTATCACAATGAGCCATATCTTCGGTAGTGAGCAGGTCGGTAAAGTAATAAGTATGATTTGGCTTCATCGTGTCGGTACGATACTCGTAAGGCGTAGGATTGTCGTATGACTGAACACCTTTACCCATAACCACTTCCGATGAGCGATCGGCCTCACATATAACTATGTCTGTGCCTAAACTTTTAGACGGCTGATATTCGTATTTCTTCGACACATTGATAACAGCCTTTATAGTATCAGATATAGTGTACTCACAAATAGGAGTTTTGCGCCCCACTATCATTTGTATCTCATATCTGCCATCTTCTTCAAATTGATAATCGTCAATTTTCATATCTTTCGGGAAGTTCACCTCAACCGCATCGCGCAACACACGCCAACGGAAAGAGGAATAATCGTAATTGACTACGCCCTCCAAGTCTATTGTTTTGTCTATACAAATGCTCTTTTGGTCTATCCTTTCGCCGTCGATGAGCATATGAGAAGAGTGCAGACAGTTGCTACCTCCGGAGTATGCGTATGATATATATTTTTTTAATTTGCTATCTTTACCTTCGTAAGTGTATATTCCGTAAACACGAGAAGTAAACTCACCTGACTCATTAGTCAAAATGTGCGTACCATCGGATATATCAATTATAGCACAAGAGTACTGTGTTTGACCTATCTTTGTAAAATGTGAAGATATGTCATTATTGTCAAGTTTCATCCATTTTACTGTTGCAGTATCCGTAACTATATTAACATAATGTTTGTAATACTTATTGATTGTATCCTGCGCTGATACTGTTTTAGGGAATCCTAATTCTGAAACTCGTGTTTCGTGAAACGTTGCTAAAATTGTACTCCTTATTCCCTGTTCAGTCGGTACTATTTGTGTCAATGCAGGTGAGCCATAAACAACTTCATTCTTTGACATATAAAGATAACAAGTGGTCGCTTTTGATGTCTGAAAATGAACTGCATATGTATCACTACCCCATATAATCTCTCGTTCATAGGTTTCGAGAGCGTTAATAGTTTTTATTTCTTTACCATCTTCATAAATCTTCGTATCATTTTCAGCAGCAGTTATTCGAACATAATCAACCTTTTTTCCGGCTGTTCTTGTTACGAAGTAGGACTTTCCCCAATAATCTGTTGAAAACGCTTGATGATAGATATGGCTGGCAGGCGTTACTTCTTCAGGTATTTCTGCATGTTGTCCTCCCTGAAACACAGCAATAGGTGAGGTCGCACATATCGTTGTTCCCGATAACGAATAAGTATGATCCTCCGGACGATATAAATAAGACTGTCCTTTGTCAAGAGTAACTTCTATACTATTCTCTCTTACCTCTTCATCACTTGTTTCTCTAAGCTTAACAATAATCCGGTTATTATCAGAAGTTGATACCAATGCGAACTCCGTACCTTGCATATCGGTTCCAAAAGTTTGAATGACATATTCCTTATAAAGTCCTGATTTCGGAATTATCAACGAAGCGTCATAAGACCTTACATTGGCGTTGTGGGAATATAAAGATATCGGTTTGTCAGATGTTACTATTACACCTTTATTAAGCCATTTTTTATCTTCTGTTTGATTACTTTCCTGCAAATAACCAACCTCGTTAGGGATAAAAATACTATCCTGACTATTTGCCTTAACCTGAAACGTCTTTATCCAAGGTTCATAAACACCACTTACAGGGTCTGTCCACACTCCTCTTACGGTTATATTGGCAGTTTGTCGCGCTGTCGCATATAAACTTAAAGATAAATCTTTATCCACAACTTTTTTGCCATAGTTGCACATAAATGTCAGATAAAACTCCGTACCTTCGGTAGTGTTATAGTCAGTATTCCACCAACTCCGACCATTTGTGCCGGTATCATAAAAAGAAGTTCCGCCTTGTCCGTATGACAAAGCAGAACATAAGAATAATAAAACTAATAAGAGTAATCTTTTTACACTATGATAAAAAGATATAACTTGCTGACAAATACGACTCATTCCCTACTCATGATAAGTTACTCCTCCACAACACCTACACCCTCCAATTATAGTACCCTCTTTATTTCAAATACTTATCAGCCTCAATGGCGGCTTTGCACCCTGACGCTGCTGCCACTATGGCTTGACGATACTTACGGTCGGCACAGTCACCGGCTGCAAACACGCCTTTTATTTTAGTGCAAGGCGAATCACCCGCAACAACTATATAACCTTCCTCATCCAAATCCAAATAATCGGCAAAGAGTTTGGTATTAGGCTGATGACCGATAGCAACGAAGAAACCGTCGATGTCGATATGTCTTATCTCTTCCTCTTGACTTCCCTGTTTATAAACCAACTCGGCTCCCGAAACCTTACCTTCACCTGTCAGTTGGCGCGTATTATGCTCAAAGAGAATCTCAATCTTTTCGTTGTTCTTCACTCTCTGCTGCATAATTTCAGAAGCACGAAGGAAAGGCTTTCTGACAATCATATACACTTTCTTGCACAAGTTGGCAAGGTACATAGCCTCCTCACAAGCCGTGTCGCCTCCACCTACCACTGCCACGGTCTTACCACGATAGAAAAAGCCGTCACAAGTGGCACAACCGCTCACACCACGACCCATAAACTCCTTCTCCGAAGGCAAACCCAACCACCTGGCAGAAGCACCGGTGGCTATAATAAGAGTATAAGTACTATACTCCGTTGAGTTATCCACCACTACCTTATGTATAGGACGTTCAGCCTCACTATCTAATACAACCTCGGTAACAACACCGCTGACGAATGTTGTACCGAACCGCTCTGCCTGACGGCGCATATCGTCCATCATCTGATAAGGATTGACACCATCGGGATAACCAGGGAAATTCTCCACCTCGGTGGTGATAGTGAGTTGCCCGCCTACTTGAGATCCCTCAATAAGAACAGGGTTGAGGTTGGCACGAGAAGCATATATGGCGGCTGTATATCCGGCAGGACCACTGCCTATAATGAAACATTGATGAACTGACATAAGAGTAATTGAATTATATATTGGTAGTAATTATAATTTACATTTTTATGAATTGAACGCTTGCCAGCCTTGGGCTTTCAGCGGCAGTTGCTCACCATTGCGACCGATAAGCAGTGTGCCTTGTTCCTTAGGAGTGATATGACCGATGATATACACATCGTCCAAGGGTACAAGTTTTTCGTAGTCATTGATAGAGCAGGTGAACAACAACTCATAGTCTTCGCCGCCATTGAGGGCACACGTTACTATGTTTAGATTCATCTCCTCTGCCACCTCGGCTGCCTTGAAGTTGATAGGAATCTTGTCCTCATAAATAGCACAACCGCAATCGGACAGACTGCATATATGCAACATCTCCGACGACAAACCGTCGCTGACATCCATCATTGCGGTAGGTTTGATTCCGGCATTGCGCAACTGCTCAATAATATCTTTTCTCGCTTCGGGCTTCAACTGACGTTCCAACAGGTATTCGCGTCCCTGAAAAGCAGCAATCTCATCACCTGTCTTCTGTCCGCGAAGGGCTATACGCTCTCTTTCCAATAGTTGCAAGCCTAAATAGGCTGTACCAAGATTACCCGTAACACATACCAAGTCATTGAGGTGAGCACCGTTACGATAGACTATATCCTCCTCATTGGCTACGCCAAGACAAGTGATAGAGATAGTCAGACCGGTCATAGAGGCAGTGGTGTCCCCGCCTACCAAATCTACACCATATCGTTCGCAAGCAAGACGAATGCCTGAATACAACTCCTCTATATCTTCTATGGAAAAGCGAGTGGATATACCGAGTGCCACGGTCATCTGCGTGGGCTTGCCGTTCATAGCATATATGTCGGAGAAATTGACCACGGCAGCCTTATAACCAAGATGTTTAAGCGGGACATACTCAAGATTGAATTGTATGCCTTCCAATAATATATCAGTGGTCATCAATACCCTTTTATTGCCGAAGTTCATCACCGCCGCATCGTCCCCCACTCCTTTTATGGAAGAAGGTTGCTGCAGTTGAATACTTTCGGTCAGACGTTTGATTAAACCAAACTCGCCAATGGTCTGTATCTCAGTTCGTGGCATAGAGAGATTAAGTATGAATGGTTATTTATAACAATCGGTAAGCCGGTTAAGCCTACCGATTGTTGAGAATTGTTTTATATCTACATTGATATTACTTGTTTTCTTCAGCAGTTGCTTCTTGTGTTTCTTGAGCCGGTTCTGCTGTTTCTTCTGCTTTGACAGCCTTCTTACCTGCACGGCGAGTGGTCTTCTTTGCAGCCTTCTTGGTGGCATTGAGCATATTCTCGTTGTAGTCAACGAGTTCAATGATACACATTTCAGCAGCGTCACCAAGACGGAAACCTGTACGCAATATACGGCAGTATCCACCTGGGCGGTTGGCTATTTTCTCGCTTACATTTTGGAACAACTCTGTTACGACAGCCTTTTGTTTGAGTTCGCTGAAAACAAGGCGGCGATTAGCCATCGTATCCTCTTTGGCGCGTGTGAGCAGCGGCTCAACGTAGATACGCAGGGCTTTGGCTTTTGCCAAGGTGGTCGAAATGCGCTTGTGCATAATAAGCGAGCAAGCCATATTTGAGAGCATGGCACTGCGGTGAGCGGCTTTGCGACCAAGATGATTGAATTTTTTATTGTGTCTCATACTAAATTGGACTTATTAAAAACTGTTTTTCTCTTTACTTAATCATTGACTCTGTATCTGCTAATATCCATACCGAATGCCAGTCCGTTACGCTCAAGCAGTTCGTCAAGTTCGGTGAGAGACTTCTTACCGAAGTTACGGAACTTGAGCAGGTCGGCACGGTGGTATTTAACGAGTGCTCCTAATGTATCCACCTCGGCTGCTTTCA
Source organism: uncultured Bacteroidales bacterium (assembly GCA_947167395.1). Classification (GTDB taxonomy): domain Bacteria; phylum Bacteroidota; class Bacteroidia; order Bacteroidales; family Paludibacteraceae; genus Colicola. The sequence goes on along the minus strand of CAMVHW010000011.1, from coordinate 7,251 downwards.
AGCAGTTGAGTGCGCGTACACTAAGATCCATATCTTGCAGACGCTGGTTGAGTAACTGACGCATACGCAGAATCTCCTCGTCGAGAGCATTGTCTTTCTTCTTCGACTCTTCTTCGAGCACTATACGCTCATCGGAGAAGAGCATAAAGTGGAAGATAAGAATCTTAGCAGCCTCTTTGAGGGCATCTTTAGGCGTGATAGAGCCGTCGGTTTCGATAACCATAACGAGTTTCTCATAGTCGGTACGCTGTTCCACACGATAAGGCTCGATAGTGTACATCACGTTACGAATAGGAGTATAGATACTATCGATAGCCAATGTGCCGATAGGATCGTTCTCGTTACGATTGTCGTCAGCCGAAACGTATCCACGTCCCTTATTGATGGTTATCTCTATCTCAAAATCGGCACTCTCGTCCATTTCGGCAAGCAACAACTCGGGATTGAGAACCTCAAAGTGTTCTAATTTGCTATTGAAGTCGCCTGCTGTGAACTGCGTGTTGTTCTGAACATGGAGAGTAACCGTTTCGCCTTCTACGTCTTGTTCGGGTTTGCGAGCAAAACGCACCTGTTTGAGGTTGAGGATAAGGTTGGTTACGTCAGTAATAACACCGGGGATAGTAGCAAATTCATGATCAATACCACTGATCTTAATAGAGCAGATAGCATATCCTTCGAGTGCGCTATAGAGTACGCGACGGATTGCGTTACCTACGGTGATTCCGTAACCAGGTTCAAGCGGACGGAACTCAAAAGTTCCTTTGGTCTGGCTTGATTCCAACATTATTACCTTATCAGGCTTAATAAAATCTAATATTGCCATGAATTTATCTATTATTTATTTACTATACAACTCAACGATTAATTGCTCTTTTATGTTCTCGGGGATGTCCTCGCGAGCAGGGATGTTAAGGAACTTACCTGCTTTGAGATTTTCGTCCCATTCCAACCAAGTGTATTTACCGTGGTTGAAAGCTTCGAGAGATTTAGCAATCACTTCGAGAGATTTTGATTTTTCGCGAACTGAAACAACTTGTCCAACGCGTACTTGGTATGAAGGTATGTTTACCACTTTGCCGTCAACGCAAATATGACGGTGGCTGACCAATTGGCGTGCAGCGGCACGTGTGGGAGCAATACCGAGGCGATAAACAACGTTGTCTAAACGGCTTTCCAGTAATTGGAGAAGAATCTCACCTGTAATACCTTTCTTGCGTGATGCTTGTGCGAACAAGAGTCTGAACTGACGTTCGAGAACACCATAGGTATATTTGGCTTTTTGTTTTTCAGCCAACTGTGTGCCGTATTCCGAGTTTTTCTTACGACGGTTAACACCGTGTTGTCCGGGAGCATAGTTGCGTTTATCAAGTGCTTTATCCGGACCGAAGATAGGTTCACCAAAACGACGTGCGATACGCGATTTAGGTCCTGTATATCTTGCCATATTATTTAATTGTTAAAGGGTTAATAGAGTGACTTTGTCACAATGAATAATAAAAACGGTAACTTTGTCACATTACTTAATTATACGCGACGGCGTTTGGGAGGACGGCATCCGTTATGAGGCATAGGCGTAACGTCAACTATCTCGGTTACTTCGATACCTGCTGCCACGCAGGCACGGATAGCACTTTCTCTTCCTTGTCCGGGACCTTTAACGTATGCTTTCACTTTGCGTAAGCCGAGGTCAAAAGCCACTTTACCGCAATCGGCGGCAGCCATTTGGGCTGCATAAGGAGTATTCTTTTTAGAGCCGCGGAAGCCCATCTTACCGGCTGAGGACCAAGAGATAACTTGTCCGTCACCATTAGCCATTGTAACGATGACATTATTGAACGAAGACATCACATGTAATTGCCCCACACCGTCAATCTTTACGACGCGCTTCTTAGCTGCAACTGTTTTCTTTGCCATAATAGTTTGATGTTTGATTGTTGATTACTTAGTTGCTTTCTTCTTGTTGGCAACTGTTTTCTTTTTACCCTTGCGCGTACGGGCATTGTTCTTCGTTGATTGTCCACGGACAGGCAGTCCGATACGATGACGTACTCCACGATAACAACCGATATCCATCAAACGTTTGATGTTCAATTGTGTTTCTGAACGAAGATCACCTTCCACTTTGTATTGTGTTCCGATGATCTCACGGATCTTAGCTGCTTGGTCATCCGTCCAATCCTGCACTTTGATGCTTGGGTCCACGCCTGCCTCTGCAAGGATTTTCTTTGCGCTTGAACGACCTATTCCGTAGATGTAAGTCAATCCGACTTCACCGCACTTGTTTTGCGGCAGATCTACACCGACAATTCTTATAGCCATAATTATATACTTTGGGATTTAGTTTGTTAAAAATTAGTTAACCAAAAAGCGAGCGTTATCCCTGACGCATCTTCATTTTGGGTTCTTTTTTGTTGATTACATAAAGCTTGCCTTTGCGGCGCACGATTTTGCAATCCGCATTGCGCTTCTTAATAGATGCTCTGACTTTCATACAGACTATCGTTTAGTGTGTTATTTATATCTGAAACTGATTCTTCCGCGAGTCAGGTCATAGGGGGACATCTCCACTTTGACTCTGTCGCCGGGAAGGATTTTAATATAGTGCATACGCATCTTACCTGAGATGTTGGCTATGATAACATGACCACTCTCCAATTGAACACGAAACATTGCGTTTGACAGGGCTTCGGTAATAGTGCCGTCAACTTCTATTGCATCTTGTTTAGCCATAGTATATAGATTAGATAAATTGATCTCCCATCACTTCCTTTATATAGTCAAAGGTGGAGAGGATGTCAGCCTTGCCGTTTCTAACGCAAACGCTCAATTCATAGTGAGCAGCAGGTTTGCGATCGGCAGTGCGGGCAGTCCAACCATCGTCTTCTATAATCACATTTCGGCGTCCCATAAGAATCATAGGCTCGATAGCAAGGGTCATACCCGATTTGAGTACTATACCATTGCCACGCTTGCCGTAGTTCATTACTTCTGGGTCTTCGTGCATATCGCGTCCTATACCATGTCCAACAAACTCACGGCATACTTGGTAACCCGCCTTCTCGGCATGGTCTTGAACAGCAAAACCAATATCACCAAGACGATGACCGGTAACTGCCTGTTCTATACCTTTGTAAAGACATTCTTTAGTGGTACGCAAAAGACGCATTTTCTCCTCGCTTATCTCTCCCACGGGGAAGGTATAAGCCGAATCGGAATGAAAACCATTGAGCAAGACACAACCATCAACGGTAACTATGTCACCTTCTTGGAGGACGGTCTTGTCATCGGGAATACCATGAACAATCTGTTCATTAACAGAAATGCAAAAAGCCTTAGGGTAGTTCTCAAAACCTAAACACGATGGTACTCCACCGTGGTCACGCACAAACTGCTCTGCGATGTCGTTTAACTGTTGAGTAGTCACACCCGGGGCAATGGCTTTGGCAACCTCGCCATAAGCCATTCCCAAGATGCGATTACTTTCTCGCATAAGTTCAACCTCTTCGTCTGTTTTGAGATAAATCATTCTACTTACGAGGGTTAAAGATTAGTAAGCCATAGCGTTTGAGCGACCCTTGATACGCATGCCGTCTTCAAAGAAGCCATCATAGTGTCTCATCAGGAGATGGCTCTCAATCTGTTGGAGTGTGTCAAGAATAACACCCACCATAATGAGCAAACTGGTACCTCCGAAGAATTGAGCAAAACTCATAGACACACCACCTAAACGTGCAAAAGCCGGAAGGATAGCAATAATAGCGAGCAATATACTGCCGGGCAGCGTGATACGCGACATAATAGTGTCGATATACTCAGCCGTTTTCTTACCGGGTTTAACACCGGGTATGAAGCCATTATTGAGTTTCAGGTTCTCAGCCATCTGCACAGGGTTGATGATAACCGCTGTATAGAAATAGGTGAAGGCTATGATGAGAATTGCGAATACGAAGTTATACCAAAAGCCATCGTTATCCATAAAGGCACGAGCGAATGCGCCGCTGCCATCTGTACGGAACCCCGCAATAGCGATAGGAATAAACATAATAGCCTGTGCGAAGATGATAGGCATCACGTTGGCGGCATTAACCTTCAACGGGATGTATTGGCGCACACCGCCATACTGTTTATTACCAACAATACGTTTTGCATATTGTACAGGGATTTTTCTTGTACCTTGAACGAGCATGATTGCAAAAGCAAACACGAACAGGAGAATGATTATTTCGAGAACGAAAATCATCAAACCACCGGAACCGTTGTCGTTAAGGCGCATAGAGAATTCTTGTACGAAGGCCCCCGGCAGACGTGCGATAATACCGATAAGGATGATGAAACTGATACCGTTTCCCACACCGCGATCGGTAATGCGCTCACCGAGCCACATAACGAACATTGACCCTGCGCAGAGCAGAATGGTGCTGCTGATAGTGAACCAGTTGAAACCGATTGTAAGAGGCTGTCCTGCTTGTGCCATTTGTACGCTGAGGTTAACCAAGTAACTCGGGCCTTGGAACAAAAGGATAAGAACAGTCAGATAACGGGTTATCTGATTCATTTTCTGGCGACCACTCTCACCTTCTTTCTGCATTTTCTGGAAGTAGGGCACTGCAATAGAGAGCAGTTGCACTACGATACTTGCAGAGATATAGGGCATAATACCAAGGGCAAAAATAGAGGCATTGGAGAAGGCGCCGCCGGAGAACATATCCAAGAGAGCCATCAGACCGCCTGCCGTTTGGTTATGCAGTGCTGTGAGAGCCGTAGGGTCAATACCCGGAAGAATGACGAAGGAGCCGAAACGATAGATGAGCACGAACAAAAATGTTGTGAGCAGTCTATTACGGAGATCTTCAATCTTCCAGATATTTTTGATTGTTTCAATAAACTTACGCATAATTGTTTAGAGTTTTACGATCGTTCCACCTGCAGCAGTGATAGCCTCTTCTGCTTTTTTGGAGAAGGCGTTGGCTTCAACGGTGAGTTTGGCGGTAAGCGATCCGTTACCCAAGATTTTGACGAGCACCTTCTTGCCGATAAAGCCTGCTTCGTGAAGTTCGTTCAAGCCTATTTTGTCGAGTTGTTTCTGTTCGGCAAGTGCTTGAAGAGTACGAAGATTGATGGCTTTGTATTCAACGCGGTTGATATTCTTAAAGCCGAATTTAGGCAGACGGCGTTGCATAGGCATTTGACCGCCTTCAAAACCGATTTTCTTGGAGTAACCCGAACGCGATTTGGCACCTTTATGACCACGTGTGGAAGTGCCGCCCAAACCTGAGCCTGCACCGCGTCCAACGCGTTTGGCGGTCTTAACTGAACCTGCTGCCGGAGTTAAATTATGTAATTCCATAATGAGTTAGTTTTTACAAAAATTAGTCCAATACTTTTACCAAGTGTTTCACATTGTTAACCATACCGAGTATAGCGGGTGTTGCTTCATGCTCAACGATGGCGTTCATTTTATGCAGACCGAGAGCCTGCATTGTGAGTTTCTGATTTTTCGTGCACTTGATGGTGCTACGAACTTGTTGAATTTTAATCTGTGCCATAGTTTCGTTGGGATTTAGCCGTTAAACACTACATCGAGACTTACACCACGGTTTTGAGCCACTTCGCGAGCATCACGCATAAGGCCTAATGCTTCGATAGTTGCTTTAACCAAGTTGTGGGGGTTAGAACTGCCTTTTGCTTTGGCAAGCACGTCAGTTACGCCAACTGACTCCAATACGGCACGCATAGCACCACCGGCTTTCACACCTGTACCGTGAGTTGCGGGTTGGAGGTAAACGCGTGCGCCACCGAATTTAGCATACTGTTCGTGAGGAATGGTTCCGTTATGAACAGGCACTTGAATAAGGTTTTTCTTGGCTGCTTCGGTACCTTTTTGTATAGCGGCTTGCACTTCACCGGCTTTACCGAGTCCCCAACCTACTATACCGTTCTCATTTCCTACTACCACGATGGCTGCAAATGTCATAGTACGTCCACCTTTTGTTACTTTGGTAACACGGTTAACTGCGACGAGTCGCTCCTTGAGCTCCAAGTCTTGAGTTGTCTTTACACGATTCATAATACAGTCCTATGGTTTTAGAAGTTAAGACCTGCCTCACGGGCAGCGTCGGCTAATGATTTAACTCGACCATGATAGAGATAACCGTTGCGGTCAAATACGACTGCTTGTACGCCTGCGTTTTTAGCGGCTTCGGCAATCATCTTACCTACTTGAGCGGCTTTCTCTGTTTTAGTCATTTTTTCTTTGATATTGAGCGAAGAAGCACTTGCGAGTGTCTTACCTTCTTCGTCATTGATTACTTGAGCGTAAATTTGGCTGTTACTGCGGAATACAGTCAGACGCGGACGCTCAGCTGTGCCTGCCACGTTACGACGTATGGCGGCTTTGATTCTCAGTCTTCTTGCGATTTTCTTAATCATAACTTATTCCTTTCTATTATTTACCAGCCGATTTACCAGCCTTACGACGAACAACCTCACCTTGGAAGCGAATACCTTTACCTTTATAAGGTTCGGGTTTGCGGAATGAACGAATCTTTGCGCAAATCTGACCAAGCAATTGCTTGTCAGCCGACTCAAGGATAACGAGCGGGTTTTGGTTACGTTCGGATTTTGTTTCCACCTTAACTTCTTTGGGCAAACCTAAATAGATAGGGTGTGTATAGCCGAGTGAGAAATTGAGTACTTGCGGTTGAGCCAATTCAACACGATAGCCGACACCAACTAATTCGAGCACTTTCTTATATCCTTCGCTCACACCGAAAACCATATTATGGATAAGTGCGCGATAGAGTCCGTGCATAGAACGCATTTCTTTTTCGTCGTTGGGGCGTGTTACGTGGCATACGCCATCTTCAACAGCCACATTGATACGAGGATCTACTTGTTGGCAAAGTTCTCCTTTGGGACCTTTGACGGTAACCAAGTTGTCGGGGCTAACTGTTACAGTTACTCCTGCGGGGATAGCGATAGGTAATTTACCGATTCTTGACATTGTTCTCTCCTCCTACATTAATAAACATAACAAATAACCTCGCCACCAAGTTTCTGACCAACTGCTTCTTTGTTAGTCATCACACCTTTGCTTGTGCTAAGGATGGCAATACCCAGTCCGTTAAGAACACGCGGCATCTCGCGATAGCCTACGTACTGACGAAGACCGGGGGTTGAAACACGTTTAAGACTACGGATGGCGTTAACTTTGTTAACCGGATCATACTTCAAGGCAATCTTGATTGTACC
>CAMVHW010000010.1 GCA_947167395.1 uncultured Bacteroidales bacterium | reverse complement strand
GTTTGAGGCTGTTTATCTGAACGAGAGCCGCTTCGTGGTAGGTTCACCTTTCTTCATTCAGTCGGACGGCACCGATATGAGCATTGAGTTGAGCAATGCTGCCTACGGCAATCTCTACGCCCCCGTTCGCGGTGAGGAGCAGAACGAAGAGTTTGTGGTTCGCCTCGGTAAGAGTGAGCAGACCTATAGTGACCAAGTGTATGTCAGTGCCAACGCCTATGCTCTTGACCGCTATGAGGCAGGACACGACCTGAACAAAGCCACTATGGGTGATGCAGCACGTGTTCCGCAACTGAGCGTGAGCGCATACGGTATGAACCTGTGCGATGCCGAACTGCCCTTGAATGACGCAGGTGAAGCCTACTTCCCGCTAAATATCACCTCACCCGATGCTCGCACTGCAATGGTGTATGTTCATAAAGGAATCAAGAACAGTACGCTCTACCTCACTTACGAGGGCACGCCGATATGGAATCTGAGTGAATCGGCTTACGAGTTAGACCTTATTAAAGGTGGTACATCGGGCTATGGTCTGCTACTTCGCCAAAATACCGCTCAACAACCTACTGACATAGAGAGCAACCAAGAAGGACATAAGCAGACAGAGAAGATGCTCATCAACGGCATTATGTACCTGCTCAAAGACGGCGTGATGTACGACACCAACGGTAAGAGAGTACAAAATTTGTAGAAAAAAAATGTCTTAATTGTTTACAAACGAAAATCATTATACTTTTGCCGCCGTTTATGAAAAAAGCAAACATATATATTTCTCCTTTGACAGAGGTAATGACATTGAGTACGCGAGCCCTTTGGGATTTGGCTGAGGTTACGGACATACCTATTGTAGGTGCTTCAGGCAGACGCGACACAATGCTTCCAAAGACACATACTTTATAGAAAAAGTATAGATAAGTTTTATATTAAATACACTAAGTTTATAAGAAGATGAAAAAAAGTCTTATTCTTACCCTTATGGCGTTTCTTGCCATAGGTGCTCAAGCCCAACTGAATATGTCATCACGTACAGGCAGTACATTGATTGACAGTCGCGATAATTATTTGGTTGCCTTTGAAGACGGCGAATATCAACTTGTAACCACCGACTATTTCAGCAAGAAAGAGGTTGTTCTCGCTTTGGGCGAGACCAAGTCCTTGGCATTAGCATCGGTTCTTCAAATAGAAGAGTGGATGAAGCAAGCCAAGAAAGGTGATGTTAATCCTATTTCTCAATATGGCTCGACCTGCAATTTGGTTAAAGTGGACGGTTCGACTATGCTTCTGTCAGAAGGCGATAAAGACTACTGCATAGGAGCGTATTATGTCTTGGTTCCCGATATGAAGAAGTATAGTACATTCATCTCCCAAGTCGTTACAATGCCCCATGCAATTGGTCATTTGAGCAAGAGCGACCTGTCGCGCATAAAGAACAAATTGATTAAACAATAAGCGAGCAAGCGGATATGATAGATTATATTCGCGGTGTGCTCACAGACCTCACCCCCACCCTTGCTGTGATAGAAGCAGCGGGAGTGGGGTATGCTGTTAATATCACACTACCCTCAAATTCGTCCTTGCAGACCTCTGAAAACAAGGAGGTTAAGTTGTTTACCACCGAAATCATCAGAGAAGACACTCACGATTTGTTCGGTTTCACATCTCGCGGTGAACGTTCCTTATTTGAACTGCTGATGACCGTGAGCGGCATAGGAGCCAACACGGCACGTATGATTATGTCCGCCTTCACAGCAGGCGAGGCACGGCAGATAATAGCAACAGGCAACTCACGCGCATTGAGCCAAGTGAAGGGATTAGGACCGAAGACGGCACAGAGGGTGATTGTGGACTTGAAAGACAAAGTACTCAAGATAGACCTCGGCGCAGACAACATAATCGATTCCATTAACGACGACTATACATCATCACAGGCAAGCAATCCGATAAAAGATGAGGCAGTCAGCGCACTGACGATGTTAGGCTTCTCGGCAGCAGCCAGCCAAAAAGTGGTGGATAAGATATATAAGGACAATCCGTCCGTAACAGTGGAACAGGCTATTAAGCAGGCACTCAAGATGCTATAAGCAACAAGACGTTGAGAAACAAACTATATATATGGCTATTCATAGGGTGGTTAGTTAACTGCTCTACATCTATATATGCCCAACAAGTTTCCAACTCCGACTCAACCTCCGTACAAACGACGGACACAGTAGGTCGCATAGTGGCAAAAGGCTTGAACACTCCCGATGACGATATTAACCGAACCATTGAGTATCAGCCTGCCACCAATCAATACCTGCTTCGCACCAAGATAGGCGACTTGGATATTGAGTCGCCTTACCTGATGACTCCCGAAGAGTATAAAGCCTACAAAGAAAGGCAGTTCATACAGCAATACTGGCAGAAGAAGATAGGTGAGGTGGAACATAATAATGAGAAGAAGTTCGACATCACCGATATGAAGTTCAATATCGGTCCGGCAGACAAAATCTTTGGTCCCGGCGGCGTACAACTCAAACTGCAAGGAAGTGCGGAACTGATATTCGGTTTTAATCACCAGTACGTTGACAATCCGTCGCTTACTCAACGTGCGAAAAACAATAATGTATTCGATTTTGACGAGAAGATTCAAGCCAACGTAACAGGTAAGGTGGGTGATAAACTGAACTTGAATTTCAGTTACAACACCGAAGCGGGCTTTTCTTTTGACCGACAGAACATCAAATTAGGCTACAAAGGTAATGAAGACGATATAATCCAGTCGATAGAAGCAGGTAACGTCAGTCTTGACCTTAACTCTCAACTCATACGCGGTAGTCAGGCTTTGTTTGGCGTGAAGACCAATCTCAAATTCGGCAGGCTGAAAGTGCAAGCCGTCATCAGTCAGCAAAACAGCGACGCTCAACAGGTCAGTTCGGAGGGCGGGGCGCAAATGACCAAGTTTGAGATGAAAGCCAATCACTATGATGAGAACCGCCACTTCTTCCTCGGTTACTATTTCCGTGACCATTTTGAGCAGGGTATGTCCACTCTGCCCTACGCTTCTTCCGGCGTAACTATCAATCGTATAGAGGTCTGGGTAACCAACCGTCGCGGAAACTACGACCAAGCCCGTAATTTCACCGCCTTTGTCGATTTGGGTGAGAACGACATACAACACCTGACCGACCAAAGCCTTTTCATCTCAGGCAACGAGAACGCTATGCCTGCCAACCGCAACAACAAACTGTATGAGCAGTTGATGGGTATGGGCGACAACATACGCTCCATTAGCGAGATAACTCAAGTACTGCAGTCGCAGCCACAGTGGGTAAGCGGCGAGACATACGAGAAAGTGGAGTCGGCACGACTGCTCTCGTCGAGCGAATATACGCTGAATGCCGCCTTGGGCTTCTTGTCGCTGCGCACATCGCTCAACCAAGACGAGGTATTGGCTGTGGCATACGAATACACCTATGGCGGACAAGTCTATCAAGTAGGTGAGTTCTCCACCGACATCACCTCCCAAACACAAGGCAGTGCCGCTCCCGCACTCATACTCAAACTGCTCAAACCGTCCAATAACTCACCACATGCCTATAATCCCACCCGTAAAGGTGAGCATTACGGCTCGTGGGACTTGATGATGAAGAACGTCTATTACATAGGCGCAAGCAGTATGTCGAGTGATAAGTTTGAACTATATGTCCTTTACAAGAACGACTCCATAGGCACTAAACTGCAATACATGGCAGACGGTCCGATGAAGGGCAAACAACTGCTGCGCGTGTTCAATGCCGACCGTTTGGACACGAAGAACAACAACACCCCCGACGGACGATTTGACTACGTGGAAGGCTACACTGCTTTCAGTTCAACGGGACGGGTGATGTTCCCCGTGCTGGAACCCTTTGGCAGCCACTTGGCTAAACAGTTGAACAACGACCCTGAATTAGTCCGCAAGTATTGCTTCCAAGAGTTATACGACTCCACACTGGTGCAGGCAGAGGAATACACAGAGAAGCAGCATTTTATCCTGCAAGGTAAATACACGGGTACCAACAGCAGCGAGATACGCCTTAACGCTATGAACGTGCCTCGCGGAAGCGTGAAGGTAACGGCAGGCGGTGCCACACTGATGGAGAACGTGGACTATACGGTTGATTACGCTATGGGCGTGGTTACTATTCTCAATCAGTCGATACTGGATGCCGGCACGCAGGTTAACGTGCAATTAGAGAACCAATCGACATTCTCTATGATACGCAAGGGTTTGTATGGCGTTAATATGCAATACGAACTCAATAAGGACTTCAATATAGGCGGTACGCTGATGTACCTGCACGAAGCACCGCTGACCACCAAGGTCAATGCCGGCAATGAGCCGCTCAGCAATATGATATGGGGGCTGAACCTCAACTATAAGACCGAACTGAATAGTTTGAGCAACTGGCTTGACCGCATTCCGTGGATTAGTGCCACCCAACCCAGTACGTTCCAAATAGGAGCCGAGTTTGCGCAATTAGTACCCGGTCATACCAACGAGGTGGGCAAGGCAGGAACGGCTTATATGGACGACTTCGAGTCCACCACCACCGGCATTGACATACACTATCCTTCGGGTTGGTATCTGGCTTCCACACCTTCCGACCCGGGCTACGGCGGAACAGACAATTACTTTGAGGATGCCCGCCTGAGCAACAACACCGACTACAATCGTCACCGCGCTCACTTGGCTTGGTACACGGTGGACCCGATCTTTGGTCACCCGCAGACCAATACTCCTATGCACATCAAGAACGACCCTGAGGTGATGTCCGACCACCGCACACGTATAGTTTATGAGCAAGAGATATACCCCAATAAGGACGTATTGGCAAGCGAAGACACACGTATGTCGATACTCAACCTCAGTTACTACCCCAACGAGCGCGGACAGTACAATATCAATGCCGACCGTATCAATAACCGAGGTGAGTTGATTGAACCGGAGAAGAACTGGGGCGGTATAATGCGTAAGTTGGACAATACAGACTTTGAGGCATCCAATATAGAGTACATACAGTTTTGGATGATGGATCCGCGTTTGACCAACGACGATAACTACGAAGGCGGCGACCTGTATATTAACCTCGGTGATATAAGCGAAGATATACTCCGCGACGGTAAGAAGTCGTTTGAGCACGGTCTGCCTATCAATGAGGCTGACCGCTCGATGATTGACTCCACCGTATGGGGTTATGTACCTCGCACCACCAGCACCACCGTTGCTTTCTCCAACGAGAGCGGAGCAAGAGAGAAGCAGGACGTTGGTCTGAACGGGCTGAGTACCGACCAAGAGTTCACATATACGTGGAACGGCAGCAGTCCGTATGCCGACTATGTTACGGCCTTGCGAAGCAAACTGGATGCCGACATAACCGCTGCTTGGAGTCAAGACGCTTTCTCACCCTTACGTGACCCCGCAGGCGATAACTACCACTACTATCGCGGCGATGACTACGACCAAGCCGAGACTCCTGTTTTGGCTCGGTATAAATACGTGAACGGTACGGAGGGCAACTCGCCGGAAAGCAGTTCCAACGACCGTTATGGCACGGCTTGGACACTCACGCCCGATATAGAAGACATCAACCAAGACAACACCATCAACGAGACGGAGAAGTACTTCGAGTACCGTGTATCGCTTCGTCCCGACCAATTAGAGGTCGGCAAGCAACATATAGCCGAGAAACTTGAAACCGACGTAACGCTAAAGAACGGACAAACCGTAAAGGTAACGTGGTATCAGTTTAAGATACCTGTGAAAGGGTCAGATGTACGTGCCGTGGGCAATATACGCAACTATAAGTCTATACGTTTCATACGTATGTATATGACAGGTTGGAAACAGCCCACTCACCTGCGTTTTGCCACTTTCTCTCTTGTTCGCGGCGAATGGCGTAACTACACCAAAGGTCTATACTATAACAGCCAAACAGGTCAGCACAACGCCACCCTGCCCGGCTCGAATGCCCTATTAGACGTACAAGCCATCAACATTGAAGAGAATGGTGCCCGCTATCCTATCAACTACGTCCTTCCTCCGGGCATATCGCGTCAGACCGACCCGGGACAAGCACAACTGATAGCACAGAACGAACAAGCCTTGGTGCTGCATATCAACAAACTGCAACATAACGATGCTTTGGGTGTGTATAAGAACGTAACCTTTGACCTGCGCAACTACAAACGTATGATGATGTTTGTTCACGCTGAGGCAGTGGATAGCGACCCCGAAGACGAGAAGATACAAGACGACGACCTGAGTTGCTTCATACGTATGGGTTCCGATTTGAGGAACAACTACTATGAGTATAATAACGACAACGCTCGCGACCGTGCTATCGTATGCCCCTTGGCTAATGAGTTCAACTTCCCCTTCTCTGTCTTCACCGATGCCAAGACCGCTCGCAACAAAGCCAAACGAGCAGGCGACCAGACCGTTGGTAACACCATACCCTATATCGTCTATGATGTCAATAACGGTCACCCCGATAATAAGATTACTGTTGTCGGTAACCCGACCTTGGCGGAGATAGAAACAGTGATGATAGGTGTGCGCAACAAGAAAAATAACACCACAGGCGGCGTTAACGGCGAGGTATGGGTTAACGAGATGCGCATGTCCGGTTTCAATGAGGACGGCGGTGTGGCAGCCGTGGCTAACGCTGCACTGCGCATAAGCGACATAGCCCAACTGAACCTGACAGGTAACCTTGAAACAGAAGGCTACGGCAGCATAGAGAGCAATGTGCAAAGCCGTAATATGGACAACCGCTATAATGTGGCATTGAGTGCAGCACTCGAAGCCGGCAGACTCTTCCCCGAAGAAGCACACCTGCAAATACCGCTCTACGTAAGTTATACCAACAGCATAGAGGCACCCAAGTATGACCCCGTGGATTCGGACGTAAGACTGAAAGACAACCTTGAGACCTACACCACCAAGAGCGAAAAAGACTCGGTAAGAGAGAACACATATACCAAACGCGATGTGGTGTCGTTCAGCATAAGCAACCTGAAAGTGGATTACCACTCCAAGAAACGCAATATGTTCTACGACCCTGCCAACTTCAGCATAACCGCAGCCTACTCCTCACAGAAAGGCTCGTTCAACTATCAATACTCCTTCAACCCCACTCCGTGGGAACCGTTTAAGGAGAATGCCAATCTCAAGGACGTGAAGATACTCTCGGAGTTCAATCTCTACTACCTGCCGCAGTCGTGGTCGTTCTCCACCACTATGCAGCGTAACTTCTCTATGCTGAAGATGAGGGACTTCAATGCCTTCGACGTAGGCTACACTATGCCTCCCACTTTCTCCAAAGACTTTATGTGGGATCGCAACTTCGACTTCAAGTACGACCTGACCAAGAACATCAAGTTCACCTTCCGAACGGCTATGAACTCCACCGTGGACGAAGGCTACTTCACGCCGGAGATAATCAAAGACTATAACTTCACCAACGACTACTACGAAGGTTGGCGCGACACCATAATGCGCAGTATGGGTACTTGGGGTACGCCTTACACTTATCAGCAGGTATTCACAGCCACTTGGAACATACCGTTCAACCGCATCCCTTATTTTGATTTCCTGACCGCCAACGCTTCCTATAACGCCACTTACACTTGGAATCGCACGGCAGGCTCCACTTCCACGCAGAACCTCGGTAATACCATAGGCAGCACACGAGCCATACAAGGCGACGCGCAACTCAACTTTGAGACCCTATACGGCAAGAGCAACTACTGGAAACAGATGACCCAACGTATGAGCGGCAGACCCAACAGACGACAATTCAAAGAGAAGAACTTCACGCAGAAAATGTCGTTGGAAGGCGGTAAGGCTGACACCATAACCCACCGCTTGGGCTCCACAACGCTCAACATACAAGTAATCGATTCGACAGGCAAGACGGTCAATGTGCGCTTTAAGCCCATAGACAACAACAAGGCTGTCATAGAGTCAAGAAACAGCATAGCCTCCGCGTCTGTAACTATCACCACCAAGAACCCCAACGACCGCACGGCAGGCGAAAAAGTGATGGACTTTGCTGCCTTCTTCGGTACTATGATCCGTCGCGTACAGGTAACTTATCGTCAGACCAACTCGATGAACGTGCCGGGCTTCAATCCTATGGTGGGCTTTATGGGACAGAGCCACGTGGATAACCTCTACGCTCCGGGCTTTGACTTCGCCTTCGGCGGCTTTGACGACAACTTCGTGAGCAAAGCCAAAGATCACGGTTGGTTGGCTCTCAGTCAGGAAGTGGCTCAACCCGCAGGTTCAGCCAAGACCTCCGACCTTGATATTAAGGTAACGCTGGAACCCTTCCCCGGATTCAAGATTCAAGTGAACGGCAAACGCTATGAAGCCCAGTCGCTGTCAATGCTCTATGGCAGATTGGACGAGACCACCGACTACACCTTGCAGCAGAACGCAACAGGGTCGTTCAACATAACGCAAATAGCCATAACCACCGCCTTCGATAAGATTGGTGATGCTTCAACGCAATTCGCCTCAAAGAACTTCGACCGTTTCCGCGAGAACCGCATACTGATGACCCAACGCTTGGATCACCGCTATCAGGGTGTTAAGTTCCCCTCTGGCTCAAGTTTCATACCCGACACATTGGTGGGTCGTTCCTATTCCGGCGGAGGTATCAACCCTGCGTCTGCCGATGTGCTTGTACCCACTTTCCTCGCCGCTTACACAGGCAGGGACATCAATACCATATCTTTCAATCCGTTCCTGTCCATACTCCATACTATGCCTAACTGGAGCGTTTCCTTCGACGGGTTGGGTCGCCTGCCGTGGATGAGAGATAACTTCCGTTCTGTAACGCTTACCCACGCCTACACTTGTAAGTACGCCATCGGCTCTTATTCGTCGTTCTCCACTTGGGTATCTGCAGGTAATAACGACCGCACACTTGGTTTCTCACGCGACGTAACGACCTCACTGCCCACTCCGTCTGCAGCCTACGACATAGCCTCCGTCAGCCTGCAAGAGTCCTTCTCACCGCTCATCGGAGTGAATATGACAATGAAAAACTCACTCTCCATAAAAGCCGAATATCGCAAACAGAGAAACATAACTCTCAATGTCAATTCGGTTCAACTGAACGAAGGACATACCAACGAGTTCGTTATAGGTGCCGGCTATACTATCAAGGACCTGCACTTCACCTCCAAGACCAAGGACGGCAAACAACGTAAGGTGAGCAACGACCTCAAGCTGAATGTCGATGTGTCATACAAGAACATAATGACCTTGCTGCGTAAAGTGGAAGAAAACATTACGCAAGCCTCGGCAGGAAATCGCGTGTTAGGTATCAAGATCAGTGCCGACTATGTGCTCTCGCAGAAAGTCAGTCTGCAACTCTTCTACGACCACGAAGGCAACACACCTCTTATCTCCAACTCCTATCCAATCCGCACCGACAACGCCGGTATATCTATCAAGTTGATGCTCACTCGCTAAAACAACTCTTTACCGACTATGCGTATAGCCCTTATAGGACCTGAATCGTGCGGCAAATCGACGCTCGCACAAGCCATAGCATACGCTCTCTCCCTACCATACATAGCCGAATACGCCCGCACCTATGTGGAGAGGTTAAACCGACCGTATCTGTACCGCGACGTACAAGCCATTGCTCATAGACAGATAAACGAAATAAGGAACAACGACAACGCCGTCTTTGATACGGAGTTGATACTGACTGATGTATGGTTCAGGGTAAAGTACGGGCGTTCACCTTTCTGGCTGCAAAGAGCCATTAAGACATACCCTATGGATATGTACCTTGTCTGCGCTCCCGACTTGCCGTGGATAAGCGACCCCACTCGTGAGAACGGCGATAAGCGCGAAGCACTGTTTCGCACATACTTGTACAGAGTACAACAAACAGGTGTACCCTATACAATAATAAGAGGGACGGACAAAGATAAACGCATACAACAAGCACTGGCATTTATCCAATCTTATTGTCCCTGTCCTTTGACGATGACGGAAAGAGTGGAGAAAAGAATCCTTATGTCGAGCAAGAGCGACATATTCTCCATATAGGTGATGTCATAATTCAGTCGGGCAATCATCTTCTCAATAGTGTCGGCATAGCCCACTTTAATAGGTCCCCAACTGGTCAATCCCGGACGAATCTTATATATAAGGCAATAGTAAGGAGCCTGCTCTTCTATCTGACGTATGAAGAACTCACGTTCAGGTCGTGGTCCAACCAATGACATATCTCCCTTCAACACGTTCCATAGTTGAGGCAGTTCGTCCAAACGATAATAGCGCATCCACCTGCCTATCGGCGTTATGCGTTCATCGTTAGGCTTGGTTATCTGCGGCGTTCCAGACTCCTCTGCCGAAACGTACATAGTGCGGAACTTATAAATGCGGAACGGCTTACCATAATGTCCTATACGCTCCTGCGAATAGATAACAGACCCTTCCGAAGAACAGCGAACCAACACTGCCAACACGCAGAACAGCGGACTTAAAACAATCAAACTCAACAGAGATAAAACCACATCAGAGGCACGCTTGACACAAATCTCCCAGTCAGGCATATTGAGGTCGGTAATGCATACCAATGCCTCATTGTTGATGTCCATAATGCGAGCGGCACCCGTCAGCATATCATATACACGAGGACGGATATAAATAGGTTTACCTGACGGATAAGCGTCGCGTATCTGACTATATATCTTCTGCTCGCTGTTGTATGCAGCTATGTCTATGATTACGCTTTCCTGCTTTATGGAATGGCGACGCGAATAAATGGTGATGGCCACTCGCGGGATATAGCATATAGTGAATTGAAGAATAAACAGCACCGACAAAGAAAGCAGATAATTCTGATAGTCGCTCACTTGGTCGTCAATAATAATAACGAAGAAAGCGCCAATAGCAAGCAGCACCGAACTGAAGAAAGTAGTCAGCAGTTCCTGCGAATATGAGCGATTGAACGGACGGAGATAATAGCCGGAGAGATAATAAACGGTTATGCACGCCAATGGATAGACAATCAACGGAGTATGGAAATTGAAAGCGGGAATAAGAATACTGCCCGATGCAAACAGACGACCTTCATACACTATCCACCGAAAGAGCAGAAACGACAGCCATATCAACTCCGAAGACAAGACATCGGCTATCAAATAATATAGTTGTTGCTTACGGTAAACTGACATTATCTTATCCTGCGACCTACAATATCATATATCTCGTCGCCAAACTGAATAACAACACTTCCGTTATCTAATGTCTTCACAGGTCTGCAATCTTGCAGCCCGTTGTTGCAACCGGTAGGTTGTGCGGACATATCAACAAAGGTGAAACTGACCACACCTTCTGTTTCTTGTATGTCTTTTATCTGATAGCGACCAAACAGAGTTATTTCTTGTACATTACTCGTACCGGGGAAAGGCTGCCCTTCATACATACGCCCCATCGTATTGGTATTGTATGGCGTACTACCGTCTGCAGTAAGAAGAGTATAACCTATACGGTCAATGTTGTTGGGCACATTATTGTACCAATCATCCCTATTATAAGTTACTTGCCAAACCAACATACCGTGTCCGGGCAAGTACCAATCCCAATCTTGATATTGACGATTCTCCAAATAATATATGGTGTCAGTATCAAAGGCTTTGAGCGCAGGTTCATTGCCGTTGCGGGTTATCATAAAACACGTACTATTGTCGGCAGGCATAGTATAGGTCTCGTTATGCTTAGGCAAAACAGGACTCACCCACCCGAAGAAATACTTGTCGTATGCAGAATAGTTACTGGGTGTCTTACCTCCGTTATTATAACACCCATACCCCATTATTGACCACGAGCCCGGGGTATAGGGTTCCACTTCTTTATCTATTGTCGGTATGTTGGAAGAAGCGTAATAATCGGGCAAGCCGAGTTGGTGACCAAACTCGTGAGCAAAAGTTCCTATACTGGCTCTTATTCCGTTCTTCCCCAGTTCGTTGGAACAAACATAGTCATTCAGCCATAAGCCGTCATACTTAGGCAAGTTGAAATCCTTAGGGCTATTGTAATAGTAAGTCGATTGTTGGGTACAACCATAGTAATAGTTGGCCTTCAAGTCCCACCCGTGCGGCCAAATCAAGTAAGGTGTACGTGAGTCATGCTCACCTTTGCCTGCATACAAGATATACACGAAGTCAATATATCCGTCCTTATCATAGTCGTATGAGGAGAAATCAATACCTAACTTATATGCGGCTTCCACTGCTTCCGCCACGAAGTCACCTGTATTTCCATCTAATCCTGACGCATCGTTTCTGCCGTAATAAGCGACCTCATGAGGCAATTTAACAGGTCCGACAACATCAAAATGAACATCATACTGCCCATTAGACTGATGACGATAATACTCAGCCACACTGCCTGTTGCGCCATCATAAGTATATTCGCTGCCGTTAGCCATTGAGTCAACAGCCTCCACCGTCGTTTCTTCTGCAAAAGCAACATCCTGAAACTCTGCCATTATAAGCACTCCCTTGGGCGGAAGCATCCACCTGCCGGAAGCCTGCATAGACGAAGGAGCACAGCGAACACCGCTATTTATAGACTCAACACGAGGATAACGAGGACGATGGGGAATGGTATAGTCTGTTTCCACAGGCGGTACAGCCAATAACGACAACGACAAAAGGGAGAAGAAAAAGATATTGAAATAGCGTTTCATTTATTTAGTTCATAGTATTTGCCGCAAAAATACAATTCAAGCCTAAAACGGCAAACAAAAAGCCACGGCAAAGAGTTAATCGGCTTTTTTTTGAGAAAAAAGGGCAATCTCTTGTATATAAGAATGTAGAACGATATTTTTGCGGGCTGTAATTTTTGCACTCTTATGTGCGCAAACAAGAAAACATTATGAAAGTTGAGACAACCCCTTTGGAGGGATTATTGGTAATTGAGCCCGATGTCTTTCGGGATCAGAGAGGATTTTTCACAGAGACATACAATCAAGAACGTTATGCCGCAGCAGGCATAACAGCACGGTTCGTACAAGACAATCAGTCAATGAGTTGCTACGGAGTGGTGCGCGGTTTGCATTTTCAGAAAGGCGAATGGATGCAAGCCAAATTAGTTAGTTGCGTTGTGGGCAGAGTGTTGGACGTGGCTGTTGACCTGAGAAAAGGCAGCAAGACCTACGGCAAGTGGTTTTCGGTGGAACTCAACGATGAGAATCATCGCCAACTGTTTATTCCTCGTGGTTTTGCTCACGGCTTTTCTGTATTGAGCGAGAAAGCCATTTTCTCTTATAAGTGTGATAATCTGTATAATAAGCAGTCGGAAGGAGGAGTTCGTTTAGACGATGAGGCTATCGGTATCGACTGGCGCATACCCCAACAAGATTGGATTATAAGCGACAAAGACCGTCTTCACCCCTTTCTTAAAGACGCTAAAATAGAATTATAGAAAATGAAAATACTTATAACCGGTTGTAACGGTCAGTTAGGTACGGCTATGCGTTGGTTGAGCGCGGAGCATAGCGGGTATGAATATATTTGGACCGATATTGATAATTTAGACTTAACCGACAGAGAGGCTGTCAAGTCCTTGGTAGAGAAAGAAAAGGTGGATATAATAGTTAATTGCGCCGCCTTCACCAATGTTGATGGAGCAGAGCAGAATGAAACGGCTGCAAGAATGGTCAACAGCACCGCTGTCGAGAACCTTGCCCTTACAGGCAGACGGATTATACATATTTCCACCGACTATGTCTTTTCAGGTGAAGGTTTTCTGCCTTATAAAGAGAGCGATACGCCTCAGCCACGCACTGTCTATGGTCGCACCAAATTGGAAGGCGAAGAGAAATTGCATCAACTCTGCCCCGATGCCATCATTATTCGTACCGCTTGGCTGTACTCACCCGTGGGGAAGAACTTCGTCAAGACGATGCTCAATGCCGCAGAAGTGAGAGAGGAACTCAAAGTGGTTTACGATCAGATAGGCACACCTACCTATGCCGTTGATTTGGCACGAGTTATCTACGCTTTTATCGGTCAGGCAGAATGGAAAAGCGGCATTTATCATTTCACCAACGAGGGCGTATGCTCATGGTATGATTTCACAGTGGAGATTTTGCGTCAGGCACGCCTGCTAACCTCCGCCAATCGCTTCAAAGCCAAAGTGTTGCCTATACGCTCGGAGGAGTATCAATATGCCACACCCCGCCCGCATTACAGCGTTTTGGATAAAAAGAAAATAAAGCAAACACTATCCATTGATATTCCCTATTGGACCGACAGTCTTAACGAGTGTTTAGTAAAACTGCTTAATGAACGTTAGTGGCAGCAAAAAAACTGATTATGCGAAAGATATTAGATTTTCTTAACAAACTGAGTTATAATAATAACCGTGAGTGGTTTGAACTTCATCGCGCTGAATATGAACAATGCCGCAAGGAGTTTGATAACTTCACCTTGTTGTACCTGCAAGGATTGAGCAAGATTGATCCTGCGTTGAGCGTCCTTCAGCCCAAAGACTGCACTTGGCGCATATATCGCGATGTACGTTTCTCTGCCGACAAACGTCCTTATAAAGAGTGGTTTGGTACTTTCCCTGCCGCTCCTGCTCCGGGACAACCCAAGACGGGCGGCAAGAAATCCATGCGCGGAGGATACTACATACATATACAGCCCGGACACTGTATGTTTGCAGGCGGTATATGGGGACCGACACCTGACCTGCTAAAAGCCTTACGACAAGAGATTTATGCCAACTATGAAGAGGTGGAAGATATAATGAACAGCAAGCAGTGGCAGCGTTACTTTGGCGATTTTGACACCGAATGGATGTTGAAGAAAGTGCCGCAAGGCTTCGACAAGGACTTCGTTCACGCCGACTGGCTCAAGCGCAAAGCCTACACTTTCTCCTCGCCTATCACAGACGAACAAGTATGCAGTCCCGACTTTGTGGATTTGGCTCTCGACCTTGCTCGTACTGCCAAACCGATGAACGACTTCCTTAATTACACTTTTGACGAATACGGTGAGTTTGCTCGTTGCGAACGCTAAATTTGACCCCTTATGGCTGAAAAAACTTCATCCTCAATGCGAGTGTTGGCAAAGGAAACTGCCATCTATGGTCTGTCGTCTATCATAGGCAAGTTCCTTAACTGGCTTTTAGTACCGCTCTACACCTATGTTTTGGCGCAGCAGTCGGACTATGGTATAGTAACCAATCTCTATGCTTGGACGGCTCTCCTGTTGGTTATACTCACCTATGGTATGGAAACGGGCTTTTTCCGTTTTGCCAACAAGGAAGAAGAAGACCCGATGGTAGTCTATCGCACGGCTATGGCAAGCTTGTTTACCACTTCCACTCTGTTTGCTCTTGTGTGCTGCGTATGGGCTCACCCCATCGCCGCCCTGCTCGGTTACCCCGACCATAGTGAGTTCATTTCGCTGTTGGCAGTGGTGGTGGCGATGGACGCATTTGCTTGTATTCCATTTGCTTACCTACGATATAAGAAACGTCCGATACGCTTTGCGGCACTCAAACTGCTGTTCGTCGGACTGAACATAGTCCTCAACCTGTTCTTCCTTGTTCTTTGTCCTCGGTGGCAGGACAGTACGCTCATAAGCAGTTGGTATAACCCTAATTATGGAGTGGGATATGTCTTTGTTGCCAATATCATTGCCACCGGCATACAGACTCTTTGCCTGCTGCCCACTATTTTAGAGGGCTTTCGTTCTCAATCCGCCGAAGTCAATTTCCGATTATTGAAACAGATGTTGCGCTACTCCTTACCGTTGTTGGTATTGGGCGTGTGCGGCATTATGAATCAGACACTTGATCGTATTCTCTTTCCGTTCCTATATACGGGCGATGACGCTCAGACGCAGTTGGGTATATACGGTGCCTGCTTCAAGGTGGCAATGGTGATGATGATGTTTACGCAAGCCTTCCGCTATGCCTACGAGCCGTTCGTCTTCTCCAAACATAAGGACAAGCAGTCGGTGGAGGCATACGCTGATGCAATGAAGTACTATATCATATTCTCATTCCTCATACTATTGGGTATGATCGTCTATTTGGACTTCCTCAAATTCATCATAGCCCGGTCGTATTGGAGCGGACTGAAGATTGTGCCTATTGTGCTATGGACATATATTTTCCAAGGAGTGTATTTTAATCTCTCTTTCTGGTATAAACTGACCGACCGCACTCAATGGGGTGCTTGGTTCTCGCTCATAGGGGTGGTTATCACTTTTGTGTTGCAAGTCGTGTTTGTTCCGCGTTATGGCTATATGGCTTCCGCCTTGTCGAGCACGGTATGCTACTTTGTTATTATGCTGCTCAGTTACTTCGTGGGGCGCAAATACTTGTCGGTGCCATACGACTTGAAACGCATCGGGTTCTATACTCTGCTGATTATTCTTCTCTTGGCAGTCTATTATGCCGTTCGCCATTTGGTGCCAACACACGCTATGACTTGGAGTATGGCAGTGGGAACGGTGTTGATACTCATCTATGTATGCGTCTTGGCCAAACTGGATTTCCCTCTGTCCGAGTTGCTAAAAAAGAGATCTTAACAATTAACTATAAACTATACAACTATCAAATATGTTTTCAGGAATAGTAGAAGAGATGGCGCAGGTGGTGCGCATTGAGCAAGAGCAAGGTAATAAGCATTTTACGCTACGTAATCCCTACCCTGCTTCTATGGGAATAGACCAGAGCATAGCCCATAACGGGGTGTGTCTGACGGTAGTGAAGAACGAAGGCAATCTCTATACGGTTACCGCTATGCAAGAGACGCTGCGCCTGACTAATCTCGACCTGCTCAAAGAGGGCGATTGGGTCAATCTGGAGCGTGCAATGTCAATGGATAAACTCTTGGACGGACATATAGTGCAAGGACATGTGGACCAGATGGCTAAATGCATAGAGGTTAAAGAAACAGATGGCAGTTGGTACTACCGCTTTGAGTATGACAGCAGCGAGGAGATGATACGTCGAGGCTATTTCTGCGTGGACAAAGGCTCGGTATGTATCAACGGCGTGAGCCTCACCGTATGCGAACCCGACGTGAAAGACGGCAAAGGTTATGTATCGGTTTGCATCATCCCTTATACTCACGAGGTTACTAACTTCAAGTATATAGAAGTAGGCACGATGGTCAACCTGGAGTTTGACATCATCGGTAAGTACTTGGCACGAATGAATCAATTATTAAAATAACATACAATTATGGATAATATCAGTTTTCAATTAGGTTTGCAGGTGGCTCAGGTATTGCAACAATACGGCATACCTGCATTGGATTATGAGGCATTCCGTCGTGGCGTTGAACAAGGTCAGAACGCTGCGAAAGAAGCCAAACAGAAATGCGAACAGTTCTTGGCAGAGAATGCCAAGCGCGAAGGCGTAAAGACCACTGCGTCGGGGTTGCAATACGAAGTGCTGGAATCAACTCTCGGTCAGAAGCCCAAAGCCACTGACACGGTAAAGGTGCACTATGAAGGCACTCTCATTGACGGCACGGTTTTTGACAGCAGTTATAAGCGTGGTGAACCTATTTCCTTTGCTCTCAATCAGGTTATTAAGGGTTGGACCGAGGGACTGCAACTTATGTCGGTCGGCTCAAAATATAAACTCTATATTCCCTACCATTTGGCATACGGTGAGCAAGGTGCAGGCGGCAGTATTCCTCCATACGCAGCACTCATCTTCACCGTTGAACTATTAGGAATCAACTAATTAGTGGGCAACGTTTCCAAACGTTGCAGATTAATCAAACAACAATAAAAATATAAAAGTATGAAAAAATTAAGTGTATTTGTTTTAGCGGCAATAGCAATGGTTTCTTGCGCAAAGAACTATCCCGCTAAAGACGTGGTAATGAACGATGTACAAGACTCTGTCAACTATGCCTTGGGTTATGTCAACGGAGCGATGATCAAGATGCAACAACTGCAAAACGACAGCAGCGAAGAAGCCATCGCCGAGTTTATCGATGCTCTCCAACGCGGCTACGACGGCAAGGTGGAAGAGTTAAGCGATGCAGAAATGGTTGGTAAGAACATAGGTCAGTCAGTCAAATCGTTTGAAGAAAAAGGTTTGGCAGAAAATCCTGCTTGGACTATCAATGAGAAAATAATGCTCCAAGCCTTGATTAATGGTCTATACGGCGACACCACCGTTATGGATGCCGACTTTGCTCGCAATTTCTTCCAAGAGCAGTACCAAGCCTCGTTCTCACAAGAAGAGAAAGAGTTGGGCAAAGCCGTTAAGAGTTCCTGCCCTAATAAAGTTAAGGCTGTGGAACTGAAAGACTTCAACGACAGTATCAACTACGCCTTCGGTCTTCTCAACGGCAGTGAGATAAAGAACTATGTACTCAATAACGACTCTACCGGCAAGGAAACAAAGACTATGATCAAAGCCATCAACAAGGCTATGAAAAGTAAGGTACATAATGCTCAACTGATGAATATGGGTGAGCAGATAGGTAAGAACATCAAAGAGCAGGAGCCTACCGGACTGGTTGGTGAGCCCGGTCTGACCACCAATTTTGAACTTATCAAACAAGGTTTCATCAATGGTATGAAGGGCTACGACACACAATTTGACCAACAGTCGGCACAAACATATATTCAAACCACTATCAACCTCATCAAGTATGGTGACACCAAGGCCGAGGGCGAAAAGTTTCTTGCTGAGAACCGCCTGAAAGACGGTATTATGGAAACAGAGAGCGGTCTGCAATACGAGGTAATCACTATGGGTAACGGCAAGAAGCCTCAAGCCACCGACCGCGTTAAGGTACACTACCACGGTACTCTCATTAACGGCACTGTGTTCGACAGTTCGGTTAATCGTGGCGAGCCTGCCACCTTTGGTCTTGACCAAGTTATCAGCGGTTGGACTGAAGGTTTGCAACTCATGCCCGTAGGCAGCAAGTTCCGTTTCTACATTCCTGCCGACTTGGCATACGGCGAACGCGCAACAGGTAACATACCTCCTTCGTCAACACTCATTTTCGAGGTTGAGTTGCTCGAAATAGTTAAGTAATTATGGGTGTAATAGCACGACAGTCGATACGAGGCACTATCGCCACATATATAGGCGTGGCGATAGGCTTCGTGACGACTTTCTTTGTGCTTACACGCTTTCTGACCACCGAGGAGATAGGTCTGACGCGTGTGCTTATCGACGCAGCCACACTGCTCGTCGGCTTGGCACAGTTAGGCACCTCGTCAGCTATCATTCGTTTCTTCCCTTATTTCAAGGACGACAAAGACACCAACCACCATGGTTTCTTCTTCTGGACCATCGTCATCCCATTGTTGGGGTTCATCGTCTTTGCTCTGCTCTTTGTCGTATGTCGTCAAGGAGTGGAACAATGGTTTGGCGATAAGTCGCCGCTGTTTGTTGATTACTACTATTTCGTCTTACCCTTGGCGTTCTTTATGCTCTACGAAACGGTGTTTGAGAGCAACGCCAATGTGCTGATGCGTATAGTCGTGCCGCGTGTGGTAAGAGAGGTGGTGGTGCGTATAGGGCTGTTGGTATGTTACTTGCTCTATGCTTTCCGTATTTTGTCGATGGACGGCTTCGTTATATCTCTTTGCGCCGTCTATGCTGCGGCAAGCGTAATCAATATAGCGTATGTCTGCATAGTGGGTAAGGTGAGTTTTCGGTTGGATAGTCCTTTCCTTATATCCAACCAATCGCTGATTCGCTCATATAGTCGCTACACGGCTTTCCTCGTCCTGTCGGCATTAGTATCTATAATGGCTCCGATGTTGTCCTCTTTCTTCGTAACAGCCAAGATGGGACTTAACTATACCGGAATCTTTGCCATAGCCACTTATATAGCCGTTGTGGTTTCTATTCCCTACCGCTCACTCAACAGCATATCCTCGCCGCAGTTGGCAAGCGCACTGAAAGAGAACGACACCAAGCAAGCCGAGCAGTTAGTTAAGCAAGTGAGTAACAACCTGTTCCTCATCTGCGGAATGATATTCTTACTTATTTGGCTCAATATAGACCTTATCTTCCATATACTGCCTAACGGCAACGATTATGCCGTAGCCAAACAGACAGTGTTCATATTGGGACTCAGTCAGTTATTCTTATCCACTTTTCAGTTCTCTGTTACAACGCTCAACTATGGTCGCTTTTATGCCTATTCACTATTCTTTTCGCTACTGCTGACCGTTGTGTCGGTGGTATGCAATAACTATTTCATTCCTCTTTACGGTATGGATGGTGCTGCTCTGAGTAATCTCCTTTCCTATGCCCTGTATTTTGCCTTTGTAATAGCCATCGTATGGGGTAAGATGCATATATCTCCATTCTGCAAGCAACAACTGATAAGCCTTGTCTTATTCTGTTCGCTCCTGCTTATCAATCGTTTATGGCTTCATTACTTACCTATGGAGTCTATATGGTTAAGCAGTGTGGTTCGCACAATCGTACTTGGCGGTGCGTTCTGCCTTATAGCATATAAAATGAAAATCTCCACCGAAATCAATGCGTTACTTCGTTCGTTTTTCTTACAAAGGCACTGATTTTCACGGTTCGCAAACCCAAAAGAACGGCATAACGGTGCAAGAGGTGATGGAACAAGCCTTCACCACCCTGCTTCGTGAGCCTATACAATTAGTGTTTGCCGGTCGCACCGATGCCGGCGTACACGCCAAAGAGATGTGGGCACATTGGGATATAGGCACACCTGACACAGACGCGCCTCTGCCAATGTCTTGCTCCCAACTGACAGCACGGCTCAACAACCTGCTGCCGCATTCGATAGCCATCAACAGTATAATGCCCGTAGCAGCCGATGCCCACGCACGCTTCTCGGCACTACGGCGAACATACGAATATCATATAACGACCGGCAAGAACCCCTTCCTCTACGGCTTTGCCACACGAGTGGCGGCAGGCTTGGACTATGACCTGATGAACACCGCAGCCCGAGAGTTGCTC